>MESS01000023.1:514-872 GCA_001771055.1 Caldithrix sp. RBG_13_44_9 | reverse complement strand
GTTTTTTTTATCCATGATATCTCCTGATCGGTTTGATTTAAAAAATTTAACCACCAGACTCTAAGGCACTAAGTACATCAAAGCTGTATATTTATTTAGGTTGAAATTACTTTCATTGCATTTAGCATTATTGATGGCTGTTTTAAAAATTATTAAATTTTTGTGTCTTTGTACCTTTGTGGTTGAAAATTAATGTCCTCCAGATTTACCTTTCGGAAAAGCATTCCAGATCCTGATCAGCAGGATCAATCCTATTATTGAAAATGGAATTAAAAAGACCGGCCAGAAGGCCCAATTCCATTCAGTGATAAATCCCAGGGAAATGGATTGTACTCCGGTTCCCAGGTAAACGAAACCA
>MESS01000023.1:192-484 GCA_001771055.1 Caldithrix sp. RBG_13_44_9 | reverse complement strand
TTTCGCCCGCCAAAATCCATGGTGGCAGTACCGGAAAGCATGCCGTGAGTTCCGATCACCGCGAAGGAGATGATGGTTACCATGCTCCCCAGTACCAGGGGATTTAAATCCGGACCTAAAGAAAAGGCCATTCCCATGGTGCTGAGAAAAATCAAACCATAGAGCAGGGCTGCTACCGGAGCCCGCCGCGATCCAAATACTTTATCGGACATCCAGCCGGCCACTAATCCGCCGGTGGAACCGGCGATCATCAGTATCAATCCCCAGTTATCCAGCATGAACTGAGCCGCCG
>MESS01000023.1:0-129 GCA_001771055.1 Caldithrix sp. RBG_13_44_9 | reverse complement strand
TGCAGAATTCGATAAAAGCCACAGTAATGATCACCGGGTTGGTCAATATTTTTCTGATGATCTGCAATGGACCAAAAGTCAGATGTTCTTCTCCGGAAGACGCATCGGCAGTATCAAAATCACTTAAAC
>MESS01000022.1:106764-107979 GCA_001771055.1 Caldithrix sp. RBG_13_44_9 | reverse complement strand
TGGAGGGTGAAACGATTGAGCCCCAGGTTTCCGAGCCGATGGCAAAGGCCACCAGTCCGGCAGCGGTGGCAGAGGCTGATCCGGCCGAGGAACCGCTGCTGCCCTGCTCTAAATTCCAGGGATTGCGGGTCATTTCTCCATACCATACATCTCCCCAGGCCAGTTCACCTAAAGTTAATTTCGCCAGCAGCACCGCTCCAGCCTGTTCCAGTTTTTTGATGACGGTGGCGGTCTGGTCCAAATATTGATCTTTGAACGGTACCGAGCCCCAGGTGGTTTTATACCCCTCGACTGCCAGCAGATCTTTAGCACCATAGGGAATACCATGCAGCAATCCGCGGTATTTGCCCGCCGCAATCTCAGCATCGGCCCGTTTTGCCTGGGTAATGGCCAAATCTTCGGTAAGGGTTATCACGCAATGAAGCTGGGGATCATATTTTTTCAATCGCTCCAGATACATCCTGGTTAATTCCAAGGAACTGATCTTGCGGGTGCGGATTAATTCCGCCTGATCTCTCAATGGGTAAAAAGCTAATTCTTCCCGGTTTTTTGGTAAAATAACATTGCCCGGTTTACTCCATTTAATTGGTTTCTGTTCACTCTCCAGAGAAATTCCAGGAGGGAGCGGATTAAATAACAGAACCGGCGGGATCTGGTTGGCTATTGAAATTTCCCGCAATTGCTGATAATATTTCAAATTCTGGTTTAATTCAGTAAGCATCGAATCGCTTTCGGCTTCGCTGAAAGATAGTCCCATCAATTGTGCGGCTGCTGCCACATCTGCTTTCGAAAAAGCTTCCTGAGCCGGCAGTATAGAAATAGAAGAAAGACCTAAAGACATGATGAACATGAGAAACGGTTTCATCTGATTTTTTCCTTTCACGTCCATTTTTATTCAAGTGACCATAATCTGTTTTTTTATCTGCGGCTCCCATGGCCAGCCACTTCCCGTCCGGAGAAAACAGGACTGTCGTTACATGATAATCATAGATAGTAAGTTCCAAATGATTTTTCATATAAAACTTCCAGAAATTCTTTTAGAAATTAGAATATATTTTTCAAAAATAATAATGGCTTACGACCATCAGAATTCAAGCCACTTCAGATAACATTCTCGGGCGTGCAGTAGCAGGAGATTCAAAGTCACTTCACTGTTACTAAGCGCTAAACAGTGATAGAAGCACACACCATAAATTTTGCACGTCTTCCCCCCAC
>MESS01000022.1:102291-106752 GCA_001771055.1 Caldithrix sp. RBG_13_44_9 | reverse complement strand
CCAGGTTGGCGGCTGTTTTAATTATTCTGCCATTCAGTTATTTTTTCTGTCTCGGTATCAATAATCAGGATTCCTTCGTTTATGTCATTTAGCTGCCCCAAAAGTAAACCGTTTTTATTCCAGATTGATGATTTACCAACACTTTCAAAATTATCGCAATGTCCTAAACAGTTTGACATTAACACTATCATTGAATATTTTTTTGCAATGTCAGGATAATGCTTGAATGCCTTTGTAAGTCCATTGGCAGATTTTGCTACACTTGCGATATAAATCTCTGCTCCGCTTTTAAAAACTTTCTTTGAATGTTCGAGTAACAGTGATTCATAGCAAATTGCCGGGGCAATTTTATGATTGTCTATTGTCAAAATAACCTGATGTTGTCCGTTAACAAAGTATGGATGCTCGTCTGAATGTAAGTGTTGCTTAGAGTAAGTCTGTCGGGCTTTATTTGGTTGAAATATGATCATACTTATTTGAATCCCCGAATTATTCTTAGTCGGCAATCCGACACAGATGGTGATACTGTTCGTTTCACTGATTGTTTGAAAAATATCTAACCTTTTGTCGTTTTGATTAGTCGCCAGCTTTTGTGATAGTATTGGTTCATAACCTGTCAACGAAAGTTCCGGGAAAACAATTATGTCTGTCTTAAAAGTAACAGCCAGGTCTATCAGTCTGTTGTGAGACACAATGTTTCTGTCAATATCACCTTTGAATGGTTTTGTTTGTGCAGCACAGATCTTCATTTTGCTGTCATGTCTCCTTTGTTTTCTGCCGACGGTTAAAATGGCCACTAACGAATTTGTAAAAAGATAGGATTTTCATTCCAGTAAATCAACAAAAGATGATGGCAGGGTAAAATAAAATTCAAACTGCATATGAAGTACCTATTTTATCCAATACGGCAGCAGGAAAATATGTTGAGAAATTTGGGAAAAAGACTGTGGAGAGTTTTGGTTTGTCGTAATTAATAATTCAATTATACTATTGGAAGCCAGGTCAACCAGCAGTATTGGCACTTTTTAAATGGAAAATATTTTTTAGCCTGGATTTTTCCGATTTATTCAGGAATGTTGCATTCAAGGCATTTTCCATCAAGTTCTGCAGGACAGGAAGCGAGAAGTCCATTTTTTCATGTACCAACAGCAATTCATCGGTGAGGGTTGAACCAAACATGGCCGGGTCATCCGAATTAATCGTCACGAATAATCCTTTTTCAGAAAGAACCGGCAGGGGATGTACTGACAGGGAATCGAACACCCGGGTTTTAATATTACTGGTCACGCACACCTCGAGCGGGATTTGTTCGGTTTTTAGATATTCAATCAGTCCGGGATCTTCGATAGCCCGAACCCCATGCCCAATGCGTTCCACACCCAGATGTTTGATAGCTGCCCATACTGACTCGGGACCGCTGGCTTCTCCAGCATGGGCAGTTAGATGAAAACCACGCCGTTGGGCCTCCCGGAATACCTCGCCAAATTCCTGTGCTGGAAATTTTTGTTCGCTGCCTCCCAATCCGATCCCTATCACTCCAGAATCACGAAAAGGGGTAATCTGATCCAGCCGCTTAATAGCTCCCTCCGCCCCATAGTCTCTCACAATGTCCGCAATCAGGTTACATCTGATGGGAAATTCATTTTCAGCTTTACGGATCCCGGAAAGCGTTGCCTCAGTTATTTCTTCCACCGTTAAATTATTGATGACAAAATCCCAGGGAGAATAAAAGACTTCAGCATAGATCACATTTTGACCAGCCAGATCTTTTATGGTGTAATAAGTGGATTCTTCAAAATCGGCGGGTGACTTGAAAAACTGATTTTTCCAAAACCATAATTCAATAAAATGAGGAAAATCGCGGAATACGAATTTTTTCTGGAGATCCGCACTGCTGCTAACCGAAGGATCCCCTCCATACTTTTCAATCAAATGAAACAAAAATTCAAAATTAAAAGCTCCCTCCAGGTGGAGATGCAGCTCTATTTTCGGCATGATTTCAATAAAATGACGGCTCTCAGTAACAGTGTTCATGACTTACTTCAACAGGATGGAAGAATCAGTGTAGAAGAAACCAGCAATGCAGGCGGTCATCAGACAGGCCAGGGTGGCACCCAGCAAAGCGCGAAAACCCAATTGTGACAGATCCTTCAACCGTTCGGGTACCAGTGCAGAAATTCCACCCACAAAGATAGCCAGCGAAGCCACATGCGCAAAACCAGTGAGAGCATAGGTGGTTATTACCACCGACCTGGGAGAGAGAGTAACTCCGGAATTGAGCAGATTTGCCAGATCCTGAAAAGCAGTAACCTCGGTAACTATCAACCGTTCCCCAATAATTTTAGCAATTGCCCCGGCATCACTTAACGGAATGCCAATCAGCAGGGTAAAAGGATAAAAAAGGTAGCCCAGTAATCCTTTCAGAGTCCAGTCCACCTGAATTCCAAACCAGTCATTCAGAAATCCTCCAGTAAATACAAAGATCTTATCCACCAGAGCCATCAAGCCCAGGAAAGCCAGGAGCAAGGCGCAGATCCCAACCACCAGTTTGACACCTGAATTGGCATTGTTGATAATAGCAGTAATGAAATTACTTTCTTTCTCATAAGCCAAATTGACATGCTGTCCCAGGGTTTCAGGTGTTCCCGTTTCCGGCAGCAGGAGTTTGGACATCACAATTGCCGAGGGGGCGTTCATGATGGACGCCGAGACCAGATGTCCGGCAATGGTGGGAAATTTTGCCTTGAGCATGAATATATATACCGCCAGCATGCTGGAGGCAACAGTGGCCATCCCGGCAGTCAAAACTGTGCAAAGTTCAGAGCGGGTCATCTTCTGCAGAAAAGGCCGGATCACCAGGGCGGATTCCACTCCCACAAAAATATTGGAAGCAGCACATAATGATTCTGCCCCGCTGATGCGCATTAATCTGGTAAAGGCATAGGCGAAAACCTGGATAATTTTCTGCATGATTCCGAGATAATACAATATCCCGACCAGGGCAGCAAAAAATATAATGGTAGGCAGTGCCTGCAAAGCCAGAAAAAAACCAAGCGACGATTCTCCGCTCGAGCTTACGCTGCCGGGAGGGAGGGCCAGGCGGCCGAATAAAAAAGTAGTTCCGGCGGTGGCACTATCCAGGATACTCAGCACCACCCGGTTTACCAGCAGAAAAAAATCGGTGCCGACAGGTATCACAAAAATGAAGAACGCGAAAATTATCTGCAGGATGAGTCCCCAGAACACCACCCGCCAATTGATGATTTTACGGTTGTTCGATAACAGCCAGGCAATGATCAGCAGGGTAAAGAAACCCAGAAAATTCATGATAATCATATTCTGCTTCACCTTACTATTTAGTATCGATGTGAATTCCTTCCATTCGCAGCTTCTCCCGAACCACCAGCTCATCAATTTCATCCGGCACCCGGTACACCTTGTTCTCCAGATTCGGAGTGGAGAGAATATAATGGAGACTGGACAGTTGCAGAGCAAAAGAGAGATCCAGAATTTCGATGGGATGACCTAATCCGCCGGCAATATTAATGATTCCTCCCTGGGCCAGCAGATAAATCCGCTTCCCATTTTTCAATACAAATTCTTCAATATCATCCCGAACCTCCTGCACCCCCCGCGAGATTTCCCGCAAGGCGGGTACATCGATCTCAAAATCAAAATGGCCGGCGTTGGCCAGGACAGCTCCATCCTTCAGTTGAAGAAAATGTTCCCGGCGCATCACCCCGGCCAAACCGGTATTGGTCACAAAATAATCACCCAGAGGTGTCGCTTCCAGCAGGGTCATCACTCGGAAACCATCCATCCTGGCTTCCAGGGCTTTCCACGGATCTAACTCAGTGACGATGACTTCTGCCCCCAGGCCGTGTGCCCGCATAGCCACTCCTTTACCCACCCAGCCATAGCCGACTGCCACCACGGTTTTTCCGGCAACAGTCTTATTGGTCAAATGCATGATGGCGGTCCAGGTTGATTGACCGGTACCATAACGGTTATCAAAAAGGAATTTGGACTTGGCATCATTAATGGCCAGAGCCGGATAGCGAAGCTGGCCGGCATTGAAGCGTTCATACAGACGCTTGACACCAGTGGTGGTTTCTTCACAAATCCCTTTTAGATTTTCCCCTAACTGCGGATGGTCATGCAGATATTCGCATACATCACCGCCATCATCTACAATTGCATGCAGTCGTGGAGCGCAAATGGCCTGAATATATGAATGATATTCTTTGGGACCGGCACCATGGATGGCAAATACATGAACTCCATTCCGGGCCAGAGCTGCACATACCTCATCTTTGGTGGACAGGGTATTGCTGCTGGTCACCCAGACCTCGGCACCCAGTTTTTGGATAATTAAAGCCAGGTAGGCGGTTTTAGCTTCAAGATGAATGCAGAGTGCTACCCGTTTGCCAGGGAAAACCCGGTCTTTCTGGAATTTATCAA
>MESS01000022.1:100681-102233 GCA_001771055.1 Caldithrix sp. RBG_13_44_9 | reverse complement strand
GGGAGCCAGATTAATGTCTTTAACGATGTAGGGTTGCTGCACTTTTTTTTCCTCGTCTTTTATGGCTGAAAAAGCTGCCGGCATTTCAGATCTTACTTTAGTGCCGCGGGTGGCGGGTATTCATCGTCTATTTTGCCCAATTCCCACGGATCGACTGAATTTTCAGGATTTTTAAAGTAATACGGATGAAATAAATAGGCGAGTTTTTTGATGGCCGGAATTGAACGCGGACCAGGCCTTTTTAAGAGGCTGGAATCATAATGATACACCCGGTCGTTCAGCACCGCTTCAATAGTATTGAATCCCGGCCGGGTTTCAATCTCATAGACTGTGGTAACTTCATCGCGACCGGCAGCCGGCCAGAGAGGGGTCAGGATGATATCGGGATTGCGTTTAACAATCTCCTCGAGCTCCACCCGGAAAGCTTCCCCTTTTACATCCTCAAATATATTTTTCCCGCCGGCAATATCAATCATCTGATCCATGGGAGAGCCCGAACCTAACACATACGGCCCCATATGATTGATCTCGAAATAAACCGAAACCCGCGGCAGTTTGTCAGTAATGGTCCTGATTTCCTGGATTTCCTGACGATATTGAGCAGTAAGCACTATTGCCTTATCCAACGTACCAGTGGCCTCCCCAATCTTTTCCATCATGCTGAATACATCATCCAAAGTCACTGGTTCAAAATGCAGGACCGTATATCCCCGGTTTCTTAATTTTTCCGCAATCTCCCGCTGCATTTCATGAGAAGAGAGGATCAGGCTCGGTTTCAAAGAATCAATAAGCTCTTCATTCACTTCCACGAAACTACTGACTACCGGTATTTTTTTCTTTAATTCATCTTCCACGCTGATGAATTGATATTCATCATATCTCACCCAGCCCGGAACAGCCTGAACTTCCGGGGGATAATTGCAATACTGAGTCCAGCCCACTATCCGATCCTGCAAGCCCAGGGCATAGAGAATCTCAGTATAATTAGGGGATAAGCAGATAATCCGTTGATTCCTGAATTTCCCGGCATCCATACAGAGAAGGAATGAGATAGATAGAACCAGTATGATCAACCGCTGGTGATGAAAAGACAGTTTTGTCACTTTCATAATCATCTCCTGAAAAAATCAAAGTGATTAGGATAACCGGAGAAGACCGGTTATCCTATCACTATTTTATGATTCCCGCTTACTCAATTTTGGCGGTTAAAGACAGTGGGCTGTCACCTACTGTATATGTTTCCAAAACAGTATTATTCTTATCCAGTTTGATCACCTGGTCATCAGCCCAAACCGAGACAAATACATTTCCTTCGGTGTCCACTAACAAGCCAGAACCGCCCTTCCCCAAAAAGTAACTGCTGGTGCCGTGAACAATTGCTTTGGTCTCAGTATCATAGACCAGCAACCCGAATCCCCATACTCCCAGGTAGCCCCGCTTATCACCTGAGGCGATGCGGATGCTGCCCGGTGAGCCGCCGATATTCACGGTATCTACCACTGCATCGGTGGTGGGATTGATAATGCATACTTTACCGAATACGCTGAAATAA
>MESS01000022.1:94464-100647 GCA_001771055.1 Caldithrix sp. RBG_13_44_9 | reverse complement strand
GTGCTAAAGCAATGTCTTGAGGGTTCATCGCAACATTGATCGTTTTGGTAACATTACTGGTCGCCGCATCAATCACGGTTACGGTGCCCTGCCCATAAGTATAGTTAATGCCATCGAAAGCAGTGTTGGCCACATATACCTTATTATTATAAACAATTATACCAGTGGCTCCTACCCCGGCATCGATGGTATCAACCACGGTTTTTGAGGTCAGGTCAACTTTAAGAACCTTTTCCGAGACCGAACAGGCTACGTAGGCGGTATTGTCATTATAGATCGCCATGTTCATGGGATTCTGCCCGGTTCCCAGCGGGATGGGTGTTTCAGCCTGATAGTTGGTGGTATTCCACACCATAATGTTGTTCGATCCCGAATTAACACAATACAATTTCCCATTATGATACAGAATCTGGTTGGGCCAGGTACCCACCGTTACCACATTGTTAGTCACCGTATTATCCTCCAGGTTAATGACGGAAATACTGGTGGCCGCTGAATTCAGGACAAATACTGCCTTGGCGGTGGGTTCCGGGATTGGTTCGGTGGGCGAGTCTTCCTTGCAACTGACCAGGGCAAGGGAGAGCAGACCCAGGACGAGGAAAAGAATCATGTACTTCTTCATATAACGCTCCTTAGTTTAGTGGTTTAATTTTAATAAAACTAATCGAAAGAGATCCCTACCGTGAACCGAAATTCCCTTCCGGGAATCGGCTGATAACGAATGATCTCATACTCTTCATCGAAAATATTCTTAACCTGGAACGACAACTGTGGCTGCCAATCCTTATAATTGAGATTGGCGGAAATGGCAATATCCGTGGTCTGGTAAGGTTCCAGATACAGGGTATTTGCCGGATTGGTGTATCGTTGTCCAATATATTGAAAATCATACTTTAAGGTAAACATGCTCCAATTGGACATAACTGAAATGTTCAGGGAATGTCTGGGCCGGTATACCAGTATCTTATCATATACATTTGGTTCCTCTGACAAATTGCGGGCATCCAGAAAAGTATAGTTCAGTGAGAGGTTCAGCCATTTTTTAATGGGTTCAATTGACAAACTGCTTTCGATACCCTGATTCCGGGTTTTACTGACATTTAGGGGCATCCAGATCTGTCCGGCAGACTGCCAGAGGATCAGATCATTCATAGTGATCCGGAAATAGGTAAGGTCCAGGGCGATCCCATGCAAAATCGGATATCGCATCCGCAGCCCCAGGTCCCAGTCAACCCCATGTTCTGCTTTCAGATCCGGATTACCGCGGGTCCAGGCATCGGGAGGCCAGTAAAGTTCATTAAAGTTGGGTGCCCGATAGTTCAGGCCGGCATTCCATTTCACAGACGTCCGCCAATTCTCTCCGAAATTGAAAACACCGCCAAATTTTGGTGACAGATGATTATTGAAGTCCGAAAAACTGTCAAAGCGGAGCGCAGCAGTCAGAGAAATGGATTTCAGCAATGAGGAACTCCCGAGATCAAAGAGCGATTCATCCTGCAGAAACAGATTAAAAGCATTCCGGAAATGATCTTCCGGAAATTCGGGACTCTGCATGGCATCATGACGGTAACCCAGTCCATAGGTCAGTACAAAAGCAGAGGTCAGGATGGTCTGCAGCTGCCCTTCCCCGCCATAGGTTCCATTTTTATAATGACTGTCAACAGGAACCACTCCTTCATCGTTTTTATAACGAGATTTCACCCGATGAGTATAGGCCTGCAGGCGGAAATCATTTCGGAAGTTGAATACCTTTCCGGAGAAAGTACCGTTCAACTGTTCATTGCGATTCCATAAACGGGCGGTGTTGTATGGCAATTCAATGGTACCGGGACTCCCTCTTTCTGCCTGATAATATTTGTAAGAAAGTTCCAATCGACGCTGATAATGAGGATCCCCCAGTGATAAGTAGAATTTTGAAAAGAAGTCATCCGAATCGACATCATTGTTCACCTTATTTCTTTCCGTTCCGTCGATAGCGGTGTAACTGAAATCACCCTGGCTGGTCAATTTTTTATAGCTCACGGCCCCGCCCATTTTTTCTTCCTGAAAATTGATTGAAGTTTCAAACGATTGTGATTCCCAGGAACCAAGCAGATAGTCAGCCGATCCGGAAAAACCGTTTTTTTCACTGCTTTTCCGGGTGATGATATTAATTACCCCGCCCACCGCATCGGCACCATACAGGGCGGAGCTGCCGCCTCGCACTACCTCGATCCTTTCGATTCCTTCAATGGAAAGAGTACTGAAATCCACCTGACCACTCTGGGCATCATTGAGGCGTTGACCATCTAACAGCACCAATACCTGCTCGGCACTCGATCCGCGCAGTGAAATGGTCTTATTCCCGGCCAACCCCCCATAATCTTTGATGAATACCCCCTGAATATTTTTCAGCACCTCACCCACATTCTGAGGATTGGTAAGTTCGATGAGATCCCTTTCAATCACATCCACTGAAGCAGCAACCTCACTGGTCAGGGAATTCCCACGGGTGGCTGTTACCACAATTTTCTCAGGATAATTCAGGATAGTCGGTTTCAGGGAAAAATTGAGCTCCCTGGATTCTCCAGGCTGGACTTTTATAACCCTGCCACTGATTGATTCATAACCCATCATCATCACCGTCAGCTTGTAGGTTCCGGAAGGTAATTCCGGAATATAATACGTTCCGTCAGCAGTTGTTTCTGCCCCGTTCCGGGAGGGCTCCAAATAAACACAGGCCTTCTCGATGGGAGCACCGGTGTTGGCATCCTTGATGGAACCGTATAACTTCCCTTTTCCCTGAGCATACAGCGGATAAACAACCATCAGTTGAGACAGCAAGAGAAATATTGAGTAACTGAAAGCCTTCATGATTTATTTAAATATCAAAACCCAGTGTTATTTTATACAGGCGCCCCGGTTCGGCGGTATTAAGGACATATTGATAATCCTCATCCGTTACATTGGTAACTTCGGCAGTAATATTACACTGCACTTTACTGAGTAAAAAGCGATATGTCACATTGGTATCAATCAGGTTATGGGCTGGCAGCCAGGCAGTATTGGCCGCATTGGTATAACGCAGTCCAAGATAATGATACATGATATTCCACTCAAATTTGCTTAACCGCAGGGTGCCAGACAGATCCAGTTTATTCTTTGGTCGATAGATAATAAATTTATCATGTCGACTCGGATCGGGTCCCTTATCCAGTGCTTCCATGTAAGTGTATTCACTGTTCAATAAAATTTTTCCCTGAAAAAGGTCAATGGTGACAGAAAGCTCAACACCGGTAGTCAGGGTCTGGGAAATATTTTTCGGCGTCCACAGATTATTCAGCTCGGGATCCTGAGCCCAGAGAATAAGATCTGTTACTTTATTATAGAAATAATTGACTGCTGCCATGGCCTGAATAAAAGAAACAGGATATGAGAGGTTTAAACCTACATCAAAATTATAACCCATTTCCGGGGTCAGATCCGGATTGCCAATCGCAAACGCATCCCGCGGCCAGTACAGGTCATTAAACGTAGGGGCCCGGTAGGAACGGGTTATATGAGACTGCAGGCTGGTATTCATCCGACCGGCCCGGTCAAACTTCAGGCTGAATCGCGGACTGAATTCAGGATCGAAATCGGAAGGAGCATCGTAGCGCAAAGCCAGAGCTGCATCCCAGCCGGTGATAAACGTTTTCACTTCCTGGGCATATGTCAAAGTAGTAAAAGCACTGTGAGTATCCCGGCGCTTTTCCCCTACATCGGTGCTTTTGATTTGATCATTGCGATAATTGTATCCATAGGAAATATCCATTGATTTAGTCAGTTTACCGGCTTGTTGCGCATCGATACCCAGGGCATAATTGTCATGATCGCTGTGCACCGGTACCAGGCCGTCCGGGTCATCAAATTTAGTTTCATTATCTAAAAAATAACTCTGCAATTTTAGACTGAAGTCTTTAAACAAGGTTTTATGATCGTAATTCAAATTATAGGATCGATTGTCAAAACGGATTCTGGCATTGGGAGTGGGATTGTCAATCATTCCAGGTGTCCCATTATCGGCCTTGTAAATGGTGAAGGAAGCATTCAGATCCTGATTCTCATCCAGCATCATACCTCCCTTCAGAAAAGCGAAATGAGAAGACTGATGATTATTTTCCAGCGGCTTTCGCTCACCGTATGGATCGGTGTAGATATAATCCCCGTCCCAAGTCTCTCTTTTATAGGAAATCATATAATTATATTTCGATAGGGAAAGGGAATGATTCAATCCATAGATCTGCTGATTATAAGCTCCATAGCTTGCTCTGGCTCCAAAATTGGCAACAGTCTGTTCTTCATTTTTTGACTTGGAGGTGATGATGATGACACCTCCCACCGCGTCTGCGCCATACTGGGCTGATCTGCCTCCGCGCAATAATTCGATTTTTTCAATATTCTCAATGGAAATGTTACTTACTCTTACCCCGGTGCTGCCTGCCGTGTTCAATCTCTGTCCATCGAAAACGATGACTACCTTCGAAGAACTGACGTCCCGGAGAGAGACCTCCCCCAGTGTGCTGACGGTAACTCCAGAGAGATTCTGTAACGCATCGCCGACATTCTCGCAGTTCAATTTTTTGAAATCTTCAACAGTGAGAATTACCCGCTCGGTCATTCGATCCTGATCCACCTGGGTGCTATCCTCACTCGCCCTGCCCATCCATACCATACAGATAATTGAAAGTAAAATAAAACGTATCATAGTTTCTCCTGTTATTTTAAAGCTGGAGTTACTTGATTGACTAATTCTTCTAATTTAAAAGCATATTGATCCAGCTGAAGATGGTTAACTTTCTCAATTTTTTCAACCCATTGCGGAGGAAAACATTTGGCTCCGGAAAACGCCCCGCAAATAGCCCCAACGATCGAGGCCGTGGTATCACAGTCACCGCCCAGATTTACCGCAATTCTAATTGCCTCTACCGGATCTCCGGCAGCCATCTTGGTGATGGCGAGGCAGATCGGGACAGTCTCGGTAATCAAGACCCCTGCCCCGATGATCTGGTATAACCTGTACATCACAGTCTCCCGGTTTGAATTCTCGGCCACAATAGAAAGGGCTAATTTTGTTCTTTCCTGGATGGAGGCCCCAAACCAGATATTACCCTTGCTCATACCCAGTTCAGCTGCCTGTAAGGCCAGGTCAATCATTTGATCCACTCCGGCTTTATTACCCAGAGCGGTACCAATAGCCATGGCGATGGCTGATGCACCGGCAATAGCAACATTGGTATTGTGAGTCGGTAAACAGGTCAGTGCCACTGCTTCAACTGTCCGTTGCAGGTTTCCCATGCCATAGATACCGATCGGGCTGATCTTCATAGCGGCTCCATTAGTATCCCCTACCGAGCCTGCCTCTTCAATCGGCTTGCCGGCCCGGATAGCATAAAGGCTGCGCAGGGTGCTTGGTCCCAGTAAGAGAGAATCGAAGGCACCCATCGAGTCCGCCCATTTGATCAGCCTCCGGGCAATATCATGCGGCTGAACACAACCCTGTTCAATCAGAGAATCTGCCACCAGCAGGGTTTGCTGGGTGTCATCGGTAATCTCTCCGGCTTTCATGCCATCATGAATGCTATGCCCTTTTGGTGCCGGCAGAAAATTCTCAATTCTGCCCTTAAAGGTTTTACGTATCACTTCAGGATTCATCATGGATGAGGGCATGCCCATTGCATCACCCGCCGCAACTCCTATCAGGCAGCCATAAATTTTGTCATATAATTTAGACATATTAGGCCCTCTTTATAAGCTTCCGTAATTTGCTGACTTCATTAAGATCAACAGACTGAGTACGATCAGAAAAATAATGCTGACAAAAATGTCGATCGGCTTTGCCTTGATTTCCTGTAACACCGTCCAGTGAGGAGTGGCGCCAAAACCGCGATTCAGCATGGCCATCGCCAGATTTTCAGACATGCGCAGGGATTCGACGATCATTGGAATCATTACCGGCACATAGGCCTTTATTCTTTTTACGAAATTGGAATCCTGAAATTTCGCTCCCCGGGCCTGTTGTGCCTCAATTATCTGCTGGGCTTTCTTCTCCATGGTCGGAATAAAGCGGATGGCGGTAGTAATGATAAAAGCAATTTTATATGAGACCCGCAGTTTCCTCAGGATCTGCAAGAAATCATCGATAGGGGTGGTATAAGTTAAAAT
>MESS01000022.1:93132-94452 GCA_001771055.1 Caldithrix sp. RBG_13_44_9 | reverse complement strand
GACCAGGGTAAAAATACGCAGGCTCAAAGAAATCCCCAACAGGATTCCTCCCAGGGTACCGACCATGAAATCTCCGGGCAGGAACGAGAAAAGGATAATTTTAGATACCGGTTTTTGGAAAGAATTGGGATTATAAGAAATTGAGGACAGGATGATAATCAAAATCAAAATAGGGAACAGGGTCAGAAAGGTTGCTTTAAGTTTTTTTACCGAGATCTTGATGCTATATGCCAGAAAGATACATCCCAACAAAACAGCCAGATTGTACACCGGATTGGAAAATAAAAACACCGCGATAACGATCAGCATAAAACCGAATAACTTGGTCCGTGCATCCAACCGGTGTAAAAAGGAATTACCTTGTTGAAATTCTAAAAACACCTTCTACCCTCTAAAATAATTTCGAACAAATTCAACCATTTCTTTCACTTTAATCATTCCTGGCGGAATCCCGTATTCTTGCAATTGATCCCCCAGCAGCACCATCTGCGGGGGCAGCAACGAATGCTCAAGCAGGAAATTGATATCGCTCAAAACTGAATGGGCACTGCCATCTCTGACAATTGTCCCCTGTTTCATGACAATAATCCGCTCTATATAATCTGCCGCCAGGCGGGTATTGTGGGTAATCATGATCAGGGTATGGCCGTGTTCCTTTAGTTTGACAATTTCTTCCATAATGGCTACTGAACCTTCCCAATCCAGACCGGTAGTTGGTTCATCAATCACAATGATCCGCGGCTGAATAGCCAATACCGAGGCGATCGCTAATTTCTGGCGTTCGCCTTTACTTAAGTTAAAGGGATGGATATTCTCCTTGCCTGCAAGCCCCGTTAGATTCAGAGCATGTTGAATACGATCGTCCATGGAAGTTTTTTCCATCCCGAGATTCAACAATCCAAAGGCAATTTCTTCATAGACCGAAGATGAAAATATCTGATGATCAGGATTTTGGAAGACATAACCGACCTTGCGGCTCAGTTGCTCAATGGAGGTCTCCCGGGTATCAAGCCCATCCACAATTACCTGTCCGGAAGTGGGTTTTAAAAGACCATTCAGATGTTTAACCAGGGTAGTCTTTCCGGCGCCATTCTTGCCAATTATACCAACAATTTCCCCGGAATAGATGGTCACCGAAACATTTTTAACTGCTTCCCGGCTGGTATCATAGTGATGGCTGAGAGATGTGATCTCAATGATACTCTGCCGTTCGGAAACCGCTGGATGCTTTACAAGAGTGATTCTCTCTTTTACCGGTGTCCTGTGTGGATCAAGCAGTGATTTCATTTCAGTGACAGCGGCGGACAGCCGGGTTGGAAA
>MESS01000022.1:91656-93051 GCA_001771055.1 Caldithrix sp. RBG_13_44_9 | reverse complement strand
GGGGAGATCCGGATCGGCAAAAAAATCCTGCGGCCGTCCCTGGTAAACAATTCTGCCCTCATCAATAACCCACAATTCATCAACCTTATCGATCACAAATTGGGATTCATGAGTACTGAAAAGGATGGTGTGTACTCCGGTTTGTTTCAACTGCAGCAACGTTTTGGAAATGGACTCGGCTCCCTGAGGATCCAGTTCAGAGGTAGGCTCATCGAACACCAGAATGGGTGAGTCCAGCGCTAAGATACCGGCAATTGCCAGACGCTGCTTCTCACCACCGGACAATTTTTCCGGACTGGTATGACGATAAAGTTCCAGCTCTACAGTGCGAATAGCGGCATTCACATTTTTTTCAATCCGTTCTCGGGTGAAGGCCAGATTGCAGGGACCAAAAGCCACATCTTTTTCCACGGTCATTCCCAGGATCTGGGTATCGGGATCCTGCATCACAAAACCGACCTGAGATACCAGTTGCTGTATTGACATTTCCCGGGTGCTGTTACCTTTTACCAGAATCTGTCCCTTCAGCTCTCCTTCTGCGAAATGAGGAATTAATCCGTTGATGGTACTCAACAGGGTGGTCTTTCCTGAGCCAGTCCGACCCATGACGGCAACCAGGTGGTTCCTGGGCACACTGGGGCCCACGTTCACCAAAGAAGGCTTTGAGGCTTTAGGGTATTGATAGGTAACATCCCTAAAACTCAATTCCGGAATTAATTGATGATCAATTTCTTCCATTTCCACAACTCATTCAGGTGTTAAATACCCGATATTCGTCACTGGTGACCTCAGTAATTTTTGAATTTTCTGCAAACGATCCAGAGGGCAGGAAATGAGCGCGCAGGTACTGGGTCCACCCGATTTATGTAAATTTACCGCTGACTGAGTCACAGGAATAAAATGCAGTCCTGCCAGAGCGGCCAGCTGTCTGGCTTCACACAAAACACCCCGTGAGCCGACCGGTAAAATTTCATTTATACCCTCCACCTGCATCACTTTTCTGAGGTCAGAAATCTTAATAATCTCATCATCCTCAGGACTCACCACATCATCCGGACCGGATTTCGGCAAACCAAGGCAAAATACCTGATCCCCCGGTTGTGATTTTCCGGGCCGCAAATCTTCCTCTTTAACCAGGCCTAGTACCAGGGTACCGACACCGGTCATAGTTGTGGGGATATTATCCTCAGTGCTTCCGGATAACGGGAAGTCCATACCTAATCCAGCTTCCGCCAGTTCCGCCCGGATGCCCCTGATAATTTCAATACCGTGCGGCTCCATGGGAAGGGTCAACATATCAAAAGCAGCCAGGGGAAAAGCTCCGGAGGAAAAAATTTCAATCAGAGGCACCCGGATGGCAAACCTGCCTAAATCATATTCGGAACACTTGACAGA
>MESS01000022.1:90948-91648 GCA_001771055.1 Caldithrix sp. RBG_13_44_9 | reverse complement strand
GCATTGAACCAATCCCGCCGTCGGAATCTGCTGCAATAATCAGTGAATAGTGATTACCCAAATCGATTTTCGTTAGATCCCTCACCTGAGAAACAGGAAAATGATTCTCTCCTTTTGTTAACGAAAGGTAGAGAGCTTGAAATTTCTTTTCCCAATACATATCTTCAAACCAGGTTACTCTTGATCACGATCTTATAGGCCAGTGAAGCTATCAAAACATTCACCAGAGAACCAATCAGCAAGGGGATCAGCAGGGCGGTTGCCATTCCAGTGCCGCCAAAGGGAATAATCAGAAAGGCTGACAGTACGCCATTCAGGAGAACCGCCAGAATAATTCCAAGGGTCAGGTTAATTTTTCTGGAAACGAATGAAAAAATGGAGGCGTACAAGGCCATTTGCAGAGCGATATAAAGATGGACCGGCAGCCCCAGCGGAAAACCGGTGGTGAAGGCGGTGAGCAGGTGACCCAAACCAGCCACTATCGCCCCCTCACCCCAGCCGAAAGTGACCGCCGAAAAATATCCAGTGCAAGAATCCAATGCTACCGTACCGGTAGGACTCGGCACTTTGATAAGGGCACCCACCGCACTGATGGCAATCAAAATGGACATTCGAGCGATCCGGCGGGGGGTAAAGAATTCCTTATGACTAATCTGCCCCGGTTCTCTTGTTTCGGAATTTTTCACAGTTCTGGTCCTAT
>MESS01000022.1:88640-90911 GCA_001771055.1 Caldithrix sp. RBG_13_44_9 | reverse complement strand
TATCGCCGCGTAGAATTGTTTTCACATATTCTAAAATTTTTCCATTTTTGGTTTTTGTTACCCGCTCCAGGAGAAACATCGGATCATTTTTATGCACACCCAGCAGTTTGGCTTCATAGGTATCCGCCTGCACCGTCCGCAGAAATTCCGAAGCATTGCCAATTTCAAGTCGGTATTCTTTTTTCACAGTCTTAAACAGAGACCCCTCTTCAAATTTTTTTTCAATCAGATCAGGAACCATGAATTTGGGAAGATAGGAGGTCTGCAATGACATCGGAACATTATCTACCAGCCGGACACGCTGGATACTGTACACAGGTGCTCCCTCATCTACCCCCAGTTTCTGGGCAATTACTGCCGAAGAAGGAATTTCCTTCATATGGATTAATTTGTTTTGCGGTATTTTTTTTAATCCAATAATCTCAGCAGAATAACTAAGGGAAGCAGTGACACTGTAAGTAATGATCTTGTCGGAAACGAATGTCCCTTTACCTTGCAGACGGTAGGCCATACCCTGGGTAACCAGCTGTTTTATCGATCGTTGGGCAGTCTGGCGGCTGATCTGATACTTCAGCGCCAGTTCATTTTCAGATGGAAGGCGGTCGTGCGGTTTATACGCCCGGTTATCAATAAGATCGAGCAAAAGATTGTACAGTTGGTGATATATGGGGATCACACTGTTTTTATCAATTTCACTCATCTGTTTTTCCATCGTTCATTGCACTGAATATTTATGTTTTATTACTTGAAAGGGCAATCCTCATGGCATTTGCTGAATGGGATAATTTACGGTTGATTCAATCCAGCGATCCCTGATGTCGGTAAAAGAGACCCGGACCTGAAAAGAGATCTGCTGCTGTTCCCGCCAAACCGATGGATTATCCACTACCTCAATCAGCCACAGGGGTTCCGGTTTTTGCCAGTTACCGACGTTAGTATAATTGGACCACCCGATCCTTTCCCCCGGCTGCAGGGTGATGGTATTGTTTGCTAACTTCGTTTGGGAGGTATCAGCCCAGCGGGGATTGATTAAAAATGAATTGAGGCTGGAAATACTAATGGTGATTGGCAGGTCAATAGGATTGGCCAGAGATTCCAACCCGATAAAGCGCAAGGAATCATATGCGCATTCGCTCACCTGACTAATCAAATGCCCGTCCTTTGAATAGATCCTCTCGTCCATATATAGATTATCCAGCATACAGGAAAGGGCCTGTACCCGGTCCATACTGCGTCGTGGGGTTAATTCCAACAGGGAATCGGTTTCGGCCTCAAACAGTTGAATATCAGTAAAGCAGCGATTTTCCAGGGTAAGCAAAGCATACTGCGGACTTCCACCAGAATGAATATCGGCCTGCTTAACCGCCCCACCGGTCGAACCAATCACCAGGTAGTGAATCTGATCGATCAAGCCATCATCCTGATCGTAGTGGTAATGACCGGCAATGACCCCTGCCACCGGATACTGGCGCAGGATCTGGTGAATTTCAAACCAGTTGGACCACACATACCAGTTGGGCTGATGCAGGAAAACTACAATTCCTTTACCGTCCTGATAAGTTTCAAGGTCCTGCTTCAACCAGTCGATCTGTTCCTGCGAAAACTTATTCAGAAAAATCGGTCCCCAGCGGGGATCGGTGTGCAGATTCTCCAGCGAGAATAAGGAAATAAAGTGATATCCTTTAAAATCAAAACTATAGTAAAGATGATCGTGCATGGGGAATCCGGCGGATGTGCACAACTCCTGGAACCACTTCAACCGGGAGTGGTCGGCGGAAGCCGATTTGAAAACCGGTGGTACCACATCATGATCGCCGGCAGTGAGGTACCAGGGTACCGGAAACTGGTTCATGATCCGGACCGCCCGCTCAAAATTAGCCTGATATTGCTGGTAGTCCTTAATCCCGCTGCTGCTTTCCACCATATCACCGACATGCAGGACAATATCCGGTTCCAAACGGCTGAGTTTAGCCACGGCTGTTTCCAGTATCCGATAACTTTCATCAAGCTGATAGCTTCCAGTCTGGTCACCGATGATCCCGATTCTTAAGACAGATCCATTATCCTCTGCGGGGGTAATATAAAAAAATGTCAACAAAAAAATGGAAGTGAATGCAACTTGAGAAGGTTTGAAAAGAGACATTCGAAATCTCGAGAGCTATGGTTGAGTTGTATGGTTGTCCGTACAACTTAACACAAGATATTATTTGCATCGCAAATTGTCAATGATATAAAATATTTTTTACAAAAAAATAAAACCACCCACCATAT
>MESS01000022.1:88479-88574 GCA_001771055.1 Caldithrix sp. RBG_13_44_9 | reverse complement strand
ATGGGGATATTGTTTTTCTACAATAATGAAACATCTACGATGTTTTTAATCTCTAGAATCATATGTTTTAACTTTTGATCTCGTAGAGGTCATAT
>MESS01000022.1:80996-88429 GCA_001771055.1 Caldithrix sp. RBG_13_44_9 | reverse complement strand
ATGGATCATCTACGATGATCGGATTCGCATTGGAGATATCATTTTTCTACAATAATGAAACATCTACGATGTTTTGGTAATCAGGCCAACATAGCTTAACGGTTGACCTCGTAGAGGTCATATTATTGTAGCAAAACATTTCCCTCCCCCACCATCTTGATCCTCGTAGAGGATCCATAATAAAATTGGATCAGGAACACATCAAAAAACTTTGGATCATCTACGATGATCGGGTTCTCTCCGGGGATATCATCTTGCTACAATAATGAAACATCTACGATGTTTTTGGTAATCAGGCCAACATAGCTCATTGGTTGACCTCGTAGAGGTCATATTATTGTAGAATAATACACCACAAAACAATTTAAAATCCTCGTAGAGGATTAATAGATTTTCCCTCCACTTTGCTGGTCAAGCGGGAGATAGAGTGCAATTGATAATTTGCGGGGAACTCTCTGTCCCAATAGAGGAAGGAAGAGTCATTACCCTGCAAGTAGATTACGAACCAACTGTTCATTCAACAATCCGGTCAGGATTCTAGCCGCTGAATACCCAGAGCTTTCATCTTTTTATGCAGATTGGTCCTTTCGATTCCCAGGAATTTGGCCGTCTCCGAAATATTCCAGCCGCAATGATCCAGACTCTGGCGGATATACTCCCGTTCGGTTTTCTCTCGCCACTCTTTCAATCCGATTTTTTCCGAAAACAACCCAACAGATGAACCCGGCTGCTGCAAGTAGGTAGGCAAAGAGCTGGCTTCAATCTTTCCCCCTGCTGCCATAATAATTAACCGCTCCATGATATTCTGCAATTCCCTTATATTCCCCGGCCAGGAATATTGCTGCAGTGTTCTTATTACCTCCGGAGCAATCTGGACTGGTTTACGGTTGTTCTTGAGACAAATTTTTTCTATGAAATGCTGAATGAGCAGAGGAATATCCTCTTTCCTGTCCCGTAAAGTAGGAATAATGATGGGGAAAACATTCAGGCGGTAATATAAATCTTCCCGGAATACCCCTCGTTTTACCATTTCCTCCAGGTTCCGGTTAGTGGCAGCCAGCACCCGGACATTGACTTCCAGGGTATCTTTTCCTCCTACCCGTTCGAACTTTCCATCCTGCAGCACCCGCAGTACCTTGGTCTGCACCCGCAGGCTCATATCAGCAATTTCATCCAGGAACAGAGTTCCGCCGTCTGCCTGTAGAAATTTTCCATCACGGGTGGCCATAGCTCCGGTAAACGATCCCTTTTCATGACCGAACAATTCACTCTCGGTCAGATCTTCCGGAATGGCCGCACAATTCATTTTTATGAACGCCTTCTGCCGACGGGGACTTTGCTGATGAACTGCCCAGGCCGCCAGTTCTTTTCCGGTGCCGCTTTCCCCTAAAATGAGAACTTTACTTTCAGTGTCAGCTACCCGCTGAATCTGTTCACGCATTTTCTGCATCGCTTCACTGTTCCCAACCATCTGATAATCATAGGATATCTGTTCCTGCAGCTTTTGATACTGCTGCTGCAGCTCCTGTGTCTGCTGAAGGTGCCGGATAACAATAAGAATTTTCTCTTTCTGCAGCGGTTTCTCCAGGAAATCGTACGCCCCGGCTTTGGTCGCGGTTACTGCCATGCTTAAAGTGGCATGCCCGGAGATCATGATCACTTGAATATCCGGGTCTAATGCTTTGATATCATTCAATACCAGCAATCCGTCGCGATCCGGCAGCAGCACATCCAGAAAAACAACATCCGGACGATTTTTCTCCAGTGCTACCATAGCCTCTCTGGCCGTCCCGGCTGTCTGTATCAGGTAACCTTCTGAAGCGAGAATTAACTCCAGCGAACGGCAGATATTTTTTTCATCATCAACAATAAGGATACGGCTCTTAACCATGATTAACCTGATTATTTAAATTATTTAAAGGTAGATCTATAATGAAAGCTGTGCCTTTTTTGATTTCAGACTCGACCCTGATGGTTCCGCCATGTTCTTCCACAATCAACCGGGAAATGGCCAGCCCCAGACCCATGCTTCCTTTTTTGGTAGAAAAATAGGGTTCAAATATTTTATCAATTTGTTGGTCTGAAATCCCTTCACCCCGGTCCTGTACTTTTATGATGATCCGATCCTTCATAATTTCGGTTTCGATGGTGATTGGTTGATTCCCGAGATCAGCCTGAATGGCATTCTCAATCAGATTGATAAACAGCCGGCGCATACGGTCTTCGTCGAAAGCGAAGACCGGAATTTTTCCATCCAGTTTAAGCCGCAGCCTCCCCGAATAAAGAGCTGCAACTTCCCGGATCAGTTCATTGAGATTCCCCATCGAAAGCTGTAATTCCGGCAGGCGACCGAATTCCGAAAATTCACTGACCAACCGCCGTAAGCTGCCAATTTCATCCTGGATGATCTCAAAACATTCCTGCAATAATTTATGATATTCCCGGTTCGATCCATCATATTTGTCCACCAGTTGCTGAATGGTCAGCTGGATGGGAGTAAGGGGATTTTTAATTTCATGAGCCATCTTTCGTGCCATTTGCTGCCAAGCGGCCATTTTTTCCAGGTAAATCATGCGCTGCTGATTTTCTTTTAACTGCCGGGTCATGGCATTGAAATGGAAGATCAGCTGTCCCACTTCATCCCTTCTGGAAGAAACGGGTAATCGATAATCAAGATTTCCCTTTCCAATTTCAGCTGTGGCCGTTACCAACTGACTGAACGGAGAGGTAAGACGGGCCGAGATCCAGATCCCGAGAAGGATGACCAGCGCCAGCAGGATCACAAAAATCAAAATGAAACTCCATAAAAAACTCTTTATCAGGTGATCCCGCTTAAAATCCAGCGTCTGATATATCTGCTGGGTGTTCAGCAGACTATCCGCTTTCAATAAGGGTATCTTCTGCATGCTGGCCTGCAGAACCAGAAAACCTCTGAATGTTTTAACCGGCTCTATTTTCAACACCGCCGTAAAGCGATTTGCTTCACGGTCCGAAACTACCAGGCTACGCCGCTCCGGTATCCGAAATTCCGTCAGAATTCTCGGATCAAAAGTAGCGGCACCAAGCGAATCATAATCAATTTGCTGAAGTTTATGCCCTCGCCCGTCAAACAAGCTGAGAGAATGAAGGTGCCAGAAACCGGTATCCAGCTTCATAGGCAGGTCGAATACGGCTGGTGAGATTTTTGCCGATTCCTGGAACACGGTGGTCTGCGCCATAAATTCCAGGGCGGTGACCAATTCTTTCCGCTGGAGATCATAGATCATTTTAGAAAAAGTCATCCCCTGCTCCAGTCCTTCCCGGACCTGGGGATTCACTCCCACCCGGTAGGTTTGATGAATCAATTGAAAAACCAGGATGGAAGTAGGAATAAGCGGTATTAAAACCAGCAAGAGAAGGATCACAATAATTTTCGTTCTGATCTTTTTCATTTTATCATCAGATCCGTCAGGGTAAAGGGAGTGGATGAACCGGATACCTGGAATTTTTCAGGCTCTTCATCACCGGAAAAAAATAGTTGTACCAGCTGATTAATGTTCAGACGAAATCCGGTAGATCGTTCCCGGGAGGCAAATTCTTCTTCGGTCTGATCAGCGGATTGCATCCAGCGTTTTAATTCCTGGTTTTGTTTTTTATTCAGCAGCAAAACAGAAAAATCAATTCGAACCTGATATTTGACTTCCGGGACTAAAGTTTCCAGCGGATTCAGTCCGACGCGTTCAATATGCTCAAACCAATTCCTTAAATCAGCCAAACTATTACAATGGGCGGGGAAAATGCCGAGATTCAGTAAAGTAAACTTCTCTTCCCAAACATCATATACAACCTCCCCGATGTATGATTTCTGACTGATTACCTTTAGATCAGGATTCAGCAGGATAATGTCCAGTTGAATGTCCAGCGGAATACCTGCCAGCAGAGTTTTTGCGATTTTCCCTTCCCACAGCTGCTGGACCGAAAAATCCACTTTTAATGAATCTTCTGCTGCATAAGGCAGGATCCCGCTCAGCTGGAAGTTCTGAGCCGAAAGGACGGCAGGAAATACCAACAGCAGCCACCGGAAGAATTTCAGTCGCAGTTTCAATACTGACAATTCGTGTTCATCCTTGTGATGGTCAAATAGATGCTCTCCAGGTTTTCCGATCAGAAAGTGTGACCCAGTGACATGTGCACCATCAGCTCATAGGACGGAACGGGATAAGCAAAATCCAGTCGGACTAATCCGATAAAAGGAATATTAAACCGCAGTCCGTAACCCACACTGCTGTGGAACTGGTTCTCATCGAAGGTATCCGGATCACTCCAGGCCTGGCCGATATCATAAAAAAATACCCCGGTCAAAAAATGACGGGGATATTTCGAGCGGGTTAGTGGGAACCGCAGTTCAGCACTACCTTGAATCAGACGGGAGGCATACTCAACCGGATTGAGGCTGCGGTCGGCATAACCCCGCAGGGAATTGGGCCCTCCCAGATAGAACCGGTCATAAAAGGGAGCCGCCTCTTTGGCCCAGGCTGCTTTGGTTCGCACTGCCAGCACCCAGTGATGGGAAATTTCCTGATATCCGCGCAGGTCAAAAATCAATTTGTTATAGTCATCGAAGACCGCTTGTGGAGCCCGTACCTGGTCAATGGACAAACTACCCCAATAACCATGCGAAGGATAGTTGAGCTGGTTCCGGGTATCCACATTCAGGCTTACCACAAAACGTCCAACTCCATTTTGACCGGAGTAGGGCTGCAGTTCTGCCGGCAATTCCACATTAGAGTCCTTCTCACCGGCTCTCCACATATGATCTGCGGCAGTAAACGATTCCAGGACAAAATCGAACCACAGGTATTTCATCAATCCCTGATTGCTGTTAAGGCGCAAACCAAGTCCGCTGTTATCTACCCTCTGCAGATATCTCAGGCCGTCCTGGTAATGGACAAACTGCCGCCCGCGGGTGTAAAGCAACAGCCGGAAATTAAGATTGGTGCTGAATAGATCCGGTTTCATGTAGGAGATATCCAATCCGGTCAGCCGGTCACCAATAAAGAACTCTACCCCGGCATAATTCCCATGACCGAATAGGTTGTCAAACCGCAAGCCAATGGGACTCAGATACCAGCCGTCCAGTTCACTGAAGCCCCCTTTGAATTGAAAGTAAGGCCAGTGCCGTTCTTTCACTTCAATGTAAAGGATCACCTGTCCCCGGTCCGTTCCCGGCTGAGTATAGATATCCACTTCCTTGAAAAAATGTGATTCCTGCAAACGGCGGCTGTCTTTTTCCAATTGATTTTTACTGATCTGATCTCCGCTGCGAAAACTCAAAAAGGAGAGAATGATCTGCTGATCGGTCATTGAATTACCCGAAATCTCAATTGATTCAACTCTCAAGGTCGGTGAGCTCTCAGTCTGCTTTTCCTCCTGGCTAACGGCCGAACCAATCAATAAAATAAAAAGGAGACTGAAAAATATATTTAGAGAAAGGGATGTTTTCAACATGTGAGGCGCTCAATTTGTCAAAAGTCTGTTGTTCGCTAATTTAGTTTGATAATTCTATTCTTTCAAGAGAGTTTCGGTAATAAACGAAGGGGCTTATCGCCCCTTCGTTCTTAATTCATCAGAAACCGCTGAGAATCTGGCTGTTCCCCGCTTCATCCTGAATTTCCATTTCCCCATTCTGGTTCACCTTCACATGATAGGTTTTGTCACCTTCAGTGATCTGGCCCTCGCCGCTGCCGTCCGGATTAAAGTGGATATAGATATTTGCCAGTGGTTCCTCGCCATTCAAATAAGCCTGTTGATTCAGATAGACCGTCAGCCATAATTCACCGCTGCCGTCGCTGTATAGAATGACATGCACCAGACTGTAATAACCTTCCACACCGATCGTCCAGCCTTCAATGTCCTGGTATTCCGGATAGTGACTCACGAGTAAATCAGCCTGAGAACCATTGCTGTGCGCACCCTGCAGGTGTGTTTTCTTAAACCCGCCTTCAAAATATTCATCCACCACCAACTCACTGGTGTCAATATCGCCGCCGGCAAAATATATTTTTTCATTAAGCAGCCAATGACTGGAAGAATCAGCCGGATTCAAAGTGACATCAGCGGCCTGCTCAATTTTGTCCAGCAGGTAGATCGCCGGAAAATCAATGATGCGGGTGATGCTGGCATGATTATCATCTTCCAGGCGGTCAAAAGTACCGGTCACCTGGGTACCGTCGCGCCAGGTCTCGGAGAAGTCACCGGTAAAGTCTGCATAAAAGTTGACCGCTTTACCCAGAAAAGTATCATCCCGATAATCCAGCCGTTCATCGATATGCCCGGACTGATCAGGATTAATTTCCAGATTCTGGACCAACTGATCCAGTTCCGTCTGTTCTCCATACCAGACATGATTGGCAGCTACTGCTCCTATTACCTGATTATACTGATCATAATCAGTGGCAGTAGCGCTGGCTTCAATTTTCTGGACGAAGAAATCCTCTTCAAATAAAGATAATTTTGAGAGGGACAGGAATTGATCATCGGTGGAGTCGTTCAGAGTTAAATTCAAATCTACCTTCACTTCAGTAGAATCGTAAGTAATTCGCAGTTGAGCTGGAAAATGATAGATGGCTTCGTAGTAGCGGGCAATGCCGGTGGCCGAATTATAATAGAGTGCTTTACGCACCGAAATGCCGGAAATGGGATCAGTCCAGTCAATGAACCACAATAGAGAGTCCTCCACTTGAATCCCCTCCGTCACCGGCCCGGATAGCACAGCTTCTATTCCGGCATGCATCTTGGAAAATTGCTGCTGGATCTGTTCAATTGATTGAAGTCCGCCAAGCTCTCCGGTATTCATTTCCACCTCACCGGACAGGATTCCCTGTACATCTCCCATTGAATTCAAAGAATGAATAGTTTGCCAGCCGCTCACCAGCCCATCGGAAGAAGCCTGGCTGAGCTGCAATTCGTTCTGCGGCGGAGAGACCGTATCCTTTTCACATCCCCAGAAAACGAATGCCAGCAATAACGATAACAGAAAAAATTTCCCTGCAAATTGATTGGACCACATAAATCCTCCTTTGGATTGATTGGTTTTCATAAAATCCTCCTTAAAATTATCATCGGCAAATATGCCGGATTTTGTATGTTTTGCGGTTATTTTTTCTCAGTCCACTTTTCATATTTTTATCCTCGCCCTTTTTATAACATAAAGCATGCCAGGGGAATAATATTTTATATATGATATTGTTTATTTTAGAATTAGAACTGAGTCGATTCTAAAAAAATATCAATATGACTGTGAATTGAAGTCACAACTGTGAATATTTTGCAACAGGGTATGGATTTGAAATCACTGCAACTATTTAGGGATTGACTCGGTAGGATAAATTTGTTTTATTAATCCAATTTTTATTTGGTATAAGTGGACAGCATCGGTATTTGGTAATTTTTTT
>MESS01000022.1:71075-80914 GCA_001771055.1 Caldithrix sp. RBG_13_44_9 | reverse complement strand
ATCTTTCCTTAACCCGCGGCGATGGCGGACAGAATCTGATCGGGACTGAAACGGATGAATTGCTGGGAGTCTTGCGGACCCAGGAGCTTTTAGCAGCCCGCCGGATTGATGGTGCCGAACAATTCTTCAGCCGGGCGATTGATTTTGGCTACTCCAAAAATCCGGAAGAAACCCTGCAGATCTGGGAGCAGGAAAAAATTTTAGGAGATATTGTTTGGATCATCCGGCAATTCCGCCCGGATATCATTATCAGCCGCTTTACTGCAGAGCAGGGCGGGCATGGTCATCACCGGGCTTCAGCGATCTTGGCATTGGAAGCTTTCAAAGCCGCCGGGGATGCGAATCGTTTTCCAGAACAATTGACTTCACTGGAAACCTGGCGACCCAGAAAAATTTTCTGGAATACCTGGAGGTCGGCCATCGAACAGCAAAAACTGGATGTGAATGAGCTGTCAGTTGAAGATATCGGGACCTATAACCGTCTGTTGGGAAAATCGTATGGAGAAATTTCGGCCATCAGCCGCAGCAATCATAAAAGCCAGGGTTTCGGAGCTGCTCCCCGGCGGGGTACTTACCTTGAATATTTTCAGCTGCTGGATGGGGACAGTCTTCGACCTGACATTTTTGCGGGTATCGATCTGAGCTGGAAAAAGATACCCACTGGAACAGTTATAGACTCTCTCATCCAGCTGGCCATCCAACAATTCAATCCGGAACAGCCGTCTCAGATTGTCCCAATACTATTAGAGGTTTCAGGAAAAATAAATGAGATTACCGATAAGTACTGGAGGGAACTAAAACAGCAGGAAATAATGCAGATCATCCGTTCCTGTCTGGGATTATGGCTGGAAGCCAGTGCTGATAAATATTATGTGGCTGCGGGAGATAGTCTGCGCATTTCCCTCAACACCATCAATCGCTTAGAATTTCCCCTGATCTTTAAAAATGTCAAATCTTCTTTTTCCTCGGTTGATACCGTAATCCAGAAATCCCTGCAAAATAATATCCCGCTGGAATTGAAATTCCAGATTGTGATTCCACCCCAGGCTGAAGTTTCCCGGCCTTTCTGGTTAAAATACCGACACGGAAAAGGAAATTTTAATTTGGACGATCCCTTATTAACCGGAACAGCTGAGGCTCCTCCTCCATTATGGTTTACCGTTACTCTCCAGGCTGATGCGGAAGAATTATCTTATCAGATCCCGGTTATCTACAAATGGACCGATGATGTGGACGGTGAAAAAATGCGGCAGGTGCTGATCACTCCGGCAATTACTGCTGCCTTCCGGGAAAAAATTTATGTCTTTCCCAATAACGACAACCGGGAGGTCGAAGTAGTGGTAAGGAGTTTGAAAAAAGATTGTAACGGTTCAATCCGTTTACATTTGCCGCCGGGCTGGAGTTCATCCCCGGACCAGCATTCTTATCGTTTTACCAGGTTGAACGAAGAACAAAATTATCGCTTTATCGTCCGGCCTCCCCGGGAAGAAACTGCTTTGACAGTGCAGCTGTTATCAGGGAACGGCGAAGCAATTCACTGCTATCAGCTTAAAACCATCGATTACAAGCATATACCCATACAGACAGTATTTGCGGAAACTGAAACCCGATTTGTCAGGCTGAATTTTTCGCCCTCCCAAAAGGAAATTGGTTATATCATGGGTTCAGGAGATGAAATTCCGCAGGTGTTGAATCAGAGTGGATTCCGGGTGACCCAGCTGAACAGTTTTGAGATTGAGAATTCCGATCTATCCACTTTTGATGTGATCATTACCGGGGTACGGGCTTATAACACCAACGGGTGGTTAAAGACCGGCCATAAGAGGCTATTAGAATATGTAAATAAAGGCGGAATCCTGATAACTCAATATAACGTGAGCCGGGAGATGGTAGTGGATTCTATCGGACCATATCCTTTTCAGATTTCCCGCGACCGGGTTTCAGTGGAAGAGGCCCCGATGCAATTTCTGCAGCCCGATCATCAACTACTCAACCGGCCATTCAAAATTACCCAGACCGATTTTGAGGGGTGGATCCAGGAACGGGGATTGTATTTTGCCGGAAACTGGGATTCGACGGCTTATCAAACCCCGCTGGGTTGCAATGATCCGGGAGAGGATTTGAAGAAAGGCGGTCTGCTTTACACAACCTATGGCCGGGGAGTATATATCTACACCGGTTTTGCGTTTTTCCGGCAATTACCTCCCGGGGTACCTGGTGCTCTCAAATTATTCATTAACCTGCTTTATGCGGATGGAAAGAATGGAAAATAATATCGACCTGAAAAATTTATCCAGCCGTGAAAAACCACCGCTGTTTAAAAGCTGGAACTGGTGGTACCTGATTGTTCTGGTTAATTTGACAGTTCTCATTTTGTTTTTTTACCTGCTAAGCAAAATTTTCAATTGATTTTTTCCTTTTCGTGTTAAGTGCGATTCCAACATCGGAAAAAATGATGAGTGAACAAGAGTGAATCGGCCATGAGAACAATCGACTGGTTTATCCTGATCAGCTCGCTGATTTTCATCGTTCTCTACGGATTGTGGAAAGGCCGGGGCAATAAAGATATCCAGGGTTACCTGCTGGCTGACCGGAACATGCGCTGGTTCCCGATCCTGTTATCCATAATGGCTACTCAGGCCAGCGCCATCACCTTCCTTTCTGTACCCGGTCAGGCCTATGTGGATGGGATCCGGTTTGTACAGTTCTACCTGGGCCTCCCTCTGGCCATGATCATCCTGTCAATCACTGTTGTACCCATTTTTCACCGCTTGAAAATTTATACCGCTTATGAATTTCTGGAGAATCGTTTTGATGTAAAAACCCGGACCCTGGGAGCCATGCTGTTCATGACCCAGCGGGGATTGGCTGCCGGTTTAACCATCTATGCACCATCGCTGATACTCTCCATCCTGTTGGATTGGAATCTTCATTGGACTAACTTTTTTATCGGTTCCCTGGTGATCATTTATACGACTGCCGGAGGAACCAAGGCGGTCAACTGGACCCATTTTCAGCAGATGTTGATCATCACCATTGGAATGTTTACCGCCTTTTTTCTGATTATTAAACTGCTGCCAGCCGATATCTCTTTTCTGCAGGCCGTGCAGTTGTCCGGAAAATTAGGAAAATTGAATGCTATCGATTTTTCATTTGATCTGACTAATCGTTATACTTTCTGGTCCGGGATCATTGGCGGACTATTTCTACAGCTGTCCTACTTTGGCACTGACCAGTCCCAGGTGCAGCGGTATCTCACCGGAAAGTCGGTAGCTCACAGCCGGATGGCTCTGCTGTTCAACGGAATTGTCAAAGTCCCCATGCAATTTTCTATCCTTTTCCTGGGAGCTATTCTTTTTATTTTTTATCAGTTCAATACTCCACCCATTTTTTTTAATTCAGTGGCCACCAGCCAGGTAAAAAAAAGTAATTATTCTGCTCAATTCAGCCAGCTGGAAGATCAATACCGGCTGATCTCGGAAAAAAAAGCTGAGGCAGTCCGGGAACTGGCAGAATCATTTAACAGCAGGAATAATGAACAGGAAAGCGAAAAGAAACAACAGGTGCAGGCGCTGCAGGATCAAGCCCAGGAAGTGAGACGAAATGCCATTGAGTTGATTCGAAGGAATGATCCCGATGTAGATCCAAGTGATACCAATTATATTTTTCTTTCTTATGTCATCCACTACCTTCCGGCTGGAATAGTGGGTCTGATCCTGGCGGTAATCTTTGCCGCTTCCATGTCCTCCACCGCCTCTGAGCTGAATGCCCTGGCTTCTACCACGGTAGTGGATATTTATAAACGATTGTTGCGACAAAAATCCAGCGACCGGCATTACCTGCTGGTCTCGAAAATGGCCACTTTGGGATGGGGCTTATACGCCATTCTTATGGCTGAGGTGGCCAGCCGTCTGGGTTCACTGATCGAAGCTGTGAACATTGTAGGTTCTGTTTTTTACGGAACCATTCTGGGAATTTTCCTGGTGGGTTTCTATTTCAAATCCATCAAGGGGTCATCAACCTTTTACGCCGCTATTCTGGCTGAGCTGCTGGTGCTCTACTGTTTCTACTTCACTGAAATCACTTTCCTGTGGTATAATGTGATCGGCTGTCTGGGTGTGATTATTTTTTCCTTCATTCTCCGATATTTTTTCCGGAATCAGAAGCTATCCACAAATATCGCTTCTGCTGAATAATTCGAACAGAAAGCTGTGACTAAGTGCATCAATTCTTGATTATAATAATGTATTATTGTATACGAGAAGCAAATGGCTGCAGGTACTTTAAAATATGTCAGCGAATTTATGTGCGAGAGTACTTAGTAACTGTGAGTGATCTCGATTACCCGCAAAAACATTATTCGCATATGACCGGCAAGGCCCTGCGATGGGTTTTAATACGGTTTAAATTTTGACCTCGTAGAGGTCATATTATTGTAGAAAAATAAACCGCCTCACAATTTAAAATCCTCGTAGAGGATTCATAATACAATTTGGATTGATGGACATCAATGAATTATTGATCCTCTACGAGGATCGTGATTCGTGAGGGGAATATTTTTTTCTACAATAATGAAACATCTATGATGTTTTGCTGCACAATCTCACATAGTTCAATTGATGATCTTGTAGAGCCTGTCTACGATTGGTGATAAAATAATAAGGTTCAAAGGGTGAGAGGTTTCGGTCGGCGTTACTAAGTACATCAATTCTTGATTATAATAATGTATTATTGTATACGAGAAGCAAATGGCTGCAGGTACTTTAAAATATATCAGCGAATTTATGTGCGAGAGTACTTAGTCCTTAGAAAGCGGCAGACATTTCTCCACCGGGCAACTGATACCAGGGAGTCCAGACCAATCCGAAAGTTGTGATAAGAATATCACCTTTTCGCGGCTTGACCTGAATCTTTTCAATCTGAGTCGGGGACTGTTCAAGACTATTCTGAAGATTGATCCGTTCACTTTCAAATTGTGATTGTAATTCCGAAAGTTGATTCTGTAAAACCTGCAAATTTTCTTCAGCCCGCTGTACATCACCCTGCTCCCGTCCGATTTTCCCGGCGCCACGCATGGCGGTGGTAGCCCGGCCGATCGTGCCGGTGCTGATTGTTTTCCTGCCAAACAATGCCCCCAATACCGTAGCTCCAACTGAGATGGCAGTCTGCATGGTCTGCTGGGTAACCTGCGATTTTTCCCGTTCCTTCCTTTCCTGGGCGCGGCGGATCCGTTCTTCCAGTGAAGTCAGTTTAGGAGCATAACGCTGCCGCAGCTTCTCAACTTCCTGATCTCTTTTCTCCCGAATTACCAGGGCCACCCGGCCCCGGAATTCTTCTTCCATTTCATCCGGACGGGCCGATAACTTCAGGGCCAGACACTGCATGAATTCCAGAGAAGAATACTGAAATAGATGACTCTCAAACATTTTTTGCCAGATCTTATAGTTTTCTGCCCGGCTGGCTCCGGCAGACAGAGCCGCATATTCCCCTTCCGTCATTCTCGATTTTTCCAGATTAATCTGACGATCTTTAAACACCTGACCTTGTTCCCAATTTATCTCGCTCCCATCTCCGCTGAAGGGAGCAATAATGGTCTGAGCCTGCCACATATCCAGATTACGGCGTGATTCCACAAAGTGCAATTTAGCCGAACCCACTGCCTGGGGTTGATACACCAGTCTGCCTTGAGATGGCTTTTCTTTAGTGACTGGAAGATAATATTCTTCAACGGCCGCAGGCAGTATCGGTTTTTGGGAACCTGCGATTTCCATTCCTGCTCTGTCCGCCGGCAGGTGAGCTGCCGGACCTGGCAGGTCAGAAACTCCCGCCTTTGGACTTCCCATCAATAACTGGATCTGCGGCAGGGTGAGCGGTCCCCTCAGATAAGAAAGCGCCCAGCGTGATTGGAATACCAGCGGTTGATCCTCATGAATATTCTTCATAAAAAATACCCGTTTTCCCAAACCGGAGATCAATTCACTAAGAGCAATTCGATCATAGGTTTGCCCGGTGCTGGTTTCTGCACTCAGCAGGCCATCGATCAACCGGTCACGGTCACGTTCGGTTTGCAGGCGGCCAATGAACCAGGTACCGGTGTTAGATAGTCCTTTATAGTCCAGGTCCACCGGGTTCTGGGTGGCCAGTAATATTCCTACTCCAAAAGCCCGGGCCTGCTTCAGCAAAGTGAGCATGGGTTTCTTGGAAGGCGGATTGGCCGTGGGCGGGAAATAACCGAAGATCTCATCGATATATAATAAAGCCCTGAGACTGGAGGTGCCGGGTTGTACTCGCACCCAGGACAGAAATTCATTGAGCAGCAGGGTGACAAAAAACATCCGCTCCGGATCGGACAGATGAGCGATTGAAAAGATGCTGAGGCGGGGTTTACCTTCAGAAGTGTACAGAAACTTTGGGATATCCAGCGGCGCACCGCTCAGCCAGGCTGAAAAACCGGGAGAGGCGATCAGATTATTCAGCAGAATCGCCAGTTCAAAACGATCCTTAGAGGGATAGAAAGATTCCAGATCGAAGACCCCTACCTTTTCGAAGGGAGGTTTCTGAATATTTTGAATCAAGGTGGGAATATCCAGGCTTCTGCCCTGCCGCCAGCTGTTCTTGAAAATTGTGGAAAGCAGAATATGTTCACGGCTGCGCAGTGGATCAGCTTCAATACCCAACAATCCCAGCAAGCCAGAGACTGCGGACAGCATTTTATCCCGAACAGCTTCGGGGTCATTGAGGAGTTGGGCGGATGGTGCCTGGAAGGATTGCAGGACGCTCACCGCTAGGCCGGACTGGCTGCCGGGAGTGTAGATCACCATATCGACGGCGTTTCTTAACAGTTGAATACGGGAGGGATCCTGTCCCCACTCCAGCAAACCCTTTTTCCAGGTTTCAGCTGTTTTTTGGGCAAATTGTTCAGTGGATAATCCAGCCCGCTGTGCTTCGCCTTCATCAACCCAGGGTTGAAAATCTGAAGGCTGCAGCGCTGGAAATGACAACAGGATGTTTCCCAGATCACCCTTGGGATCGATAGCGATAACCGGAATACCATCGATGGCGGCTTCTTCCAGGATGGAAAGACACAAGCCGGTTTTCCCGCTTCCGGTCATACCGACACAGATACCGTGGGTGGTCAAATCCTTAGAATCGTATAGCACCAGTTCATTTGTAAGAGATTTTTTCTGCTGATCAAATTTTTTACCAAGATAAAAAACTCCTAGCTTCTCAAAATCGGGCAGCATGGTCACTCCTTAGTACTGAAGATTATGTGGAAAACCTATAATAATAGTTTGCCGGGTTTATAACGCATTGAGATCTGTAAAAAACAACTAATAATATCTATTGAAATTTTTTGCTTTGCTCCGATCGTATGAACTGAAGGAAATTTTGACAATAATAGGTAGTGATGACCACAATTATCTCATGCCCCGATTCATCTTTTTCTTTCCGGGAAGTTTTCCTGCTTTGAACAGTTCTGATACTACGGCAATGGGGACAATACTCTTGGGTCGATGACATAATTTTTTAACCAGCTATCTTTACTAATTTAATACCGACTAACAAAAAACACAAAGAGCATGAAGAAATATTTTAGATTTTTAAATTTAATTTGGGAAAGGATGAAAGATCGGAATAAAAAAACCTCCTGAAGGATCAAAACTTTCAGGAGGTTTTGTATCTATAATCTTAAATCGTTTTTCCTGGTGTCTTTCGAGTTCTTCGTGTCTTGGTGTTTAAAAATAAAAGCAAAGGACCAAAAAGTGAGCAAAAGAATCAGACCAAGAATTTCAGATTACTTGCCCTTCCACTTTGCCAGCAAAGCTTCCATATCGGCTATATTGTACGGCGGCTGTGACATGGCCTTACCCATGGTAATGGCTTCTTCCATTACTTTGACCGCTTCCTTCTTTTTCCCCTGTTTTTCCATAATACGGGCTTCTAGAGCAGTATTCGAGAAATTCTTTTCCATGGATTTCGATAATTCCAGCCATTTTTGGGCCTGGGCCAGATCTAAATTATTTTCAAAAGCATAATTGGCCGCTTGATAAGGTGTCCGCCAGTTGATGGATTTCTGAGCTTGCTCCATTACCATACCATTCACGTCAACCTGGATAGTAAATAGGACTTTTATCTTTTCCCATTGCAGAACTGCATCTGCGGAATTATCTGTCAAATTGTCGAAATAAAACATCATCCGCTCAGTAAATTCGGCTGGCACGGGTTTCACCTGGATCCGAAGAACATCTTCTTCCGGTTTGTAACCCATTGCACCCCACATGTCCGTTTGTTTACTGAAGATGACCGTCCATTCAGAAGCAGTCGGGATGGTGACCAGGGCATATTTACCCTCGGCCAATTTATTGCCGGCAACCATCACATCGCTGCTGAAAGAGATGATGGTAGCTTCATTGGCACCGGTGCGCCAGGGCTCATTGTAGGGTACCAGTTCTCCCCAGATCACCCGGCCTTTTACACCCGGTCGGCAGTATTCGATGGTGATATCCGTTATGCCAACCGTCTGGGAAACGCTGGCTTTTGGACTGATCCGCGGCAACGTTAACTGGGCCAAACCGCTATCCGCAACCACCAGCACCAGCATGATCAACAGAAACATCATAGAGACTAAACGCATGAGACTCCTCCAATTTATGGGTTAAGTATTGAATTAAATAATTCAGTAAACCAGAAAAAATGCTGCAAAATTTAAGCAGGATAGCGAGGAGATACAAAGCCTTTTCGTTGGGTAGCTGTTTTTTTAAAACATTCTGCTTTTATTCAGCTCTAAAATTTAAAATGAATTCAGATATAGTCTGCCAGGTCTGTGGAAAAGCCAGCAGATCACCATGATGAGCCCGGGGAATTTCAAGGAATTGAAAAAGTCCGGGAAATTGCTGTGAAAGCTGCCGGCCGTGCTGGACCGGAATGATCTCATCGCGGCTGCCGTGAATGATCAACACCGGGATGGAAACTCGCGCAGCGATGGCAAAGGAGTCATATCTTTCGGTCAACAAAAAATTAACCATCCAATCAGGGTAGTGTTCTTTGGCAATCGCCTCTAATGACAGCCAGGGACTGGCTAAGATCAGACCGCTGATTCTGGTGGTGGGGTTGACGGCTGTTTGTATGGCCACTGCCGCACCCAGTGACCAGCCAAACAAAACAATTGATTGAGGCTGAAACTCGGACTGAATTTTTTTCACCACTGCCTGTGCACTTTCTAGCAGAGTATTTTCCCGGGCAGATCCACTGCTGTTTCCGTAGCCAGGATATTCCACTGCCAGATAATTGGCTCCCAATTTCTCAAACTCTCTAAACATACCCGCCAGCCACAGGGTTTGAAGATTTTCACCGTTACCATGAAAGAAAATAATCCACGGATGGTTATTATCAATTAAGTGATACCAGCACTGAATCTGCAAATCCTCAGATACCGAAACAGTCAGGTTCTGCAATGGTTCTGGAGGTATGTGCGGAACCTGGATTGATGGTGCAGGATAGAGCAGGAAGCGGACAATTTGCTCACGCATGAGAATAACCAAAACAAAAAGTAGTATTAAACTTAAGAGCCATTTATACCGACCAAGTTTTTGCATATAAAACATATTAAAAACATTACCCCGGAAATTAACTGAAATAATAAATTTCGTGATAATTCCCGTCAAAAGCCGGGCAGGCGTGGAATTAGTGGACTTTTTTCACGTCTTTCATGGGAAAATTCAATGGTTTCCCGGAATCGCTTCCCTCAATATTAAAATACCTTCGCTTGAACTGTTGAAAACGATTAAACAGCCAGAATCCAAATTTACTTCGATCACGGGACAGAAATTCGTAAAGTA
>MESS01000022.1:62856-71066 GCA_001771055.1 Caldithrix sp. RBG_13_44_9 | reverse complement strand
TTTCCGGAGTCCGCAGATAACCATAGGCCTTATGGGGATTTGTTTTATTCTGGTAGCAATAATTATTGGAAACAATTTTATCAGAAACTTCCAGATGGCGGGAATTTTCCAGGAAATTGTCAGCCAGTTGGTGGTTCATGGCCACATGATCACGTAAGTCAGCCAGATTGAACCAGTTCCGGCTGATGCTCTCAGGAACTTTTGGATTTAACTTTTGAAATTCATCCGGTAACAATTCCTGTTTAAATTTTTTAAAAATCAGAGGTTGCCCTAAGGGCGCACCAATGGTGACGAAAGTATCAATCTGACATTCCCTGGGAAAAAGGGTTAGCACTTCGTAAGCAATTATGGATCCCATGGAATGGGCAATCAATAATATTTCCATTCCCTGGTGTTTTTTTAAAGCCGTCATCAGTCTTTGGCGAATTACTTGCCGGGCAGGGGTTTCCGCATGGTCTGCAGTCCTTACTTTCGACCGATAGTATAGATCCAGATCAGTAAAATAACGCCGGATGAGCCAATCCGATACCAGATGGAGGGTGTGAGAAAATTCTTTACTGGCAGTCATTTTTTTCATCTCTTCTTCCAGAAAAGCCAATACCCGCCGACGAATTTTTCCGATTTTTTTTGGAGTGAAATCGACCGCCGGGGTATAGGGAAATTCGGGGAAATAGGGGCTCTCTGGATTTTTTTCATTAATATCCAGGGGTCGGGGATGGAACAGGTCAGCCCAGTAGACCAGCTCAAAAGGTATAAAAACTTCAGGATGTTCTATATGCCTCAGTCCTTCCCTGATGGACTGGAGCCACCAGTCTTTCAGGATACGATGGGGAGGTTTATTTCCTAAACCATGAATACCAATGATGATACGCGCCATTTTTGACCAAATCACCTTTCTTTGACGTGATCACATGATTTACATGATTTTTTTAACCCCTATCATGTTAATCCTGTTATCACGTCTTAATAGCTTGTAATATTCTTACCTTTCTCTTAAACTCTACTTTTTCTTCTCCAAAATTGATCAGCAAACCCAGCTCTTTTTGGGTAGCTACCAGGTAATTCACCAATTGCATCTCATGTATTTTAGCCAGCTGTCTTATAGATTTTATTTCTATAATGATTGAGTTTTCAATCAAAACATCTGCAATAAACTCTCCAACAATCTCCTTTTCATAAAGAACAGTAATAGGAATTTTTGACTCAGCTGTCAATCCTGCTTTTTTTAATTCAATTAAAAAACACTTTTGATAGACTGCCTCCAGGTAACCAAAACCCATCTTATTGTACACCCTAAAGGCGCACCCAATGATCCTCGCTGTCAACTCCTCATATATAGATTTCCCTCCCTTTTTGACATGATCACATGATTTACATGATGGTTTTTAATTTCTATCATGTTTATCCTGTTATCATGTCTCAATGTTTTGTGATGTTCTTGTCTCCCTTTTGCTTTGCAATATATTCAATCTTAATAAAGTTTATTCTTCTTCGTTATCCGGTCTAACAGGCAGTTCACGCGATTGTGATTCAATCTGTTCTACTACCGGCATCTCTCCGGAACCGGCTCCCATTTCTTTCAAGCGCTGCACCGAGGGTAGAATGCGGCTCTCTAATGATCCTACTGCCTTATTGTATGAATGAACCGTGCTATTCAGTCTTTTCCCCATTTCACTCAAATGTCCGGCAAAAGTGACAAAACGGCTGTAAAGCTCTTTACCCTGCTCGGCAATTTTCTGGGCATTCTCCGCCAGCTGCAACTGCATCCAGCCGTAAGCCACCACTTTCAATAAGGCTAAAAGGGATACTGGTGAAACAATCAATACCTTATTTTGCAGGGCGTCCTCCAGCAATGTCCCATCCCGTTCAAAAGCGGCAGTCAAACCCGGATCATAGGGTACTACCATCACCACAAATTCCGGAGAACGGGTAAACTGCGACCAATAGGCTTTTTGCGACAGCGATTTCATATGATTGCGCATCGCTTTGGCATGTTCATCTAATTTTTTCCCACGTGAATCTTCATCAGTCATCTCCTGAGCTTCCAGATAGGCATTCATCGGTGCCTTGGAATCTACCGGAATAAGCCCCTCTTTGGGAAGATGAATAATCATGTCGGGACGTCCTTCCTCTACCGCAACCTGCTCATTAAAATCCACAAAGGAGACCATTCCGGCCAGCTCAGCAATACGTCGCAGCTGAACCTCTCCCCAGCGCCCCCTCACGGTGGTGGATTTCAAAGCCTGGGTCAAATTAATAGTGGTTTTCTGCAGGTCCTTATAGGAGGTGCCCATCTGGGTCACCTGATTGATCAAGGTCTGATAGGCGCCTTCTCTTTTTTGTTCGATCTGGCGGATCTGTTTATCCAGTTCATCCAGATTTTTCCCCAGCGGATCCACCAGATTTTTAAACTCTTCTTTCTGCAGTCCCCAATCTCTTTTCTGCAGTTCCAGAACTTCACCCAGTTTTTCCCGGGCCTGCTGTAAAAACTGGCTGGAATTAATGTTCAGCATATCGGCTGAGAGAGCTTTAAAAGTTTCTTTCAGTTTATCCTGGGTCAACTCCAACCACTTCATTTTCTCAGCATCCGACTCCAGATCTTTCTGTAATCGGGTATTTTCAATCATGAGAGCATTGAACCGGTTAGCAAGACGTAATTGTTGCAGCAGCCAGCCTAGCAGAAAACCGAGAACTAGCCCACCCGCGATATAAACAAAATTTGAACCCATGAAATGGACTCCTCATTTCCGTTCACATAAATCAGGAAGTAACTTACTACTATTAAATATCAAAACTTTAAATTTTTCCTTATTGCCCGCTGGCAGCGAAAAAAATACTTAACGGTATAATTTTACCCCGGTACACTATCAGCGGGAATGCAGCGGGAAAGCTAATCCGCCCATGATTTGAATACCCCGGGTTTTTAATTCAGCATCAGGAATTGGAACCTGGAAAGTGCTGACGTTAACGACGCCGCCCTGGAAGATGTCGCTAAGTCCCAAAGCATAACAGAAATCGGCATATAGACTCACACTCTTCATTGGAAATAATACCCCGCCGCCGAAGACCAGGCTGAAATCGGTGCTGGTAAGAAGATCATCTACATCCACGCTGAGGGCAAATCCTCCGCTGCTTACCTTTAGGTTACTGCTTAGTTTGAATCCAATACTGGGTCCAGCCATAAGGTAGGGACGGACATTACCGCCGCCAAAACCGGCTTTTAATAATAATGGAAGTTCAAGATAATTTGCCTGCCAGGTTAATTCCAGAAGGTCCTGTTTTTCCTGAGCACCCTTCTCCAGATAAGTCGGTTTGAACAAAATCCCGAAGGTCCTGTTGATGGACATGCTCACCAAACCTCCAATACCAAACGCCATCCGGCTTTCGGTATCCAGTTCCAAACCAGTTTCTTCTCCCTCGGTTACCTTTCCCTTCAAATTGGCAATATTCATTCCTCCCTGCAGACCAAGTTCAATCTGTGCGCTGGTTTGACCGCTCAGTACTGTAAAGGTTAAGAAGAATACCATAGCAGCAAATTTTTCCATTTGACATTCCTCGGTTATATATGGGTAATCAGATGCGAAGGTTTATTCGGGCTTTTTCTATCCATCTTGTTTCATTAAGGTGTTGTCCAATGTTAATCAAATAAGATTTTAAATCGAATGAACCGTCTCATTCCCCTGCATGTATCAATGTGGCAGTTTACCGAAAATTCCCAGCATCCAGCGCATACATTTATGCCCGAAATCCACCGGCTGGCAGTACATCATCGGACAGGCTCCGGCGATCACGGTAATATTATTTTGCTCACAAAATTTCACAGCAGTATCTGAGACGCTCCCTTGTCCAAAAGAACGATGCATCCATACTCGTTTGATTCCCAACTCAGCGCATTCCTTCACGATCTGTTCAGCCGCCTGGGGCGGCGCACAGATAACCACCCCATCTATCTTTACCGGGACATTTTTTAGATTGGGATAGCAGGGATCACCCTCCACGGTATCCGTCCTGGGATTGATGGGATAAACCTGGTGACCGGTTTCTTTCAACTTTTTAAAAATAAGGTTGGCAGCCTTAGCTTGCGGATTGCGAGAGACTCCTGCCACTGCAATGTGCTTCTGTGCCAGGAAATCATTTACTTTTTCGATCAAGGTACTCATTTAATCTCCGTTGTTCAACTTCCTGAAAATTAATATCCTTTAAAAAATTATTTGGAAATTTATTATGAAATGCGAATAGATGCCACTGATTTAATACCCTTCTTCGGGTCAGGAAACCACGGAATGTCAAAAATTGACAAACTAAAAAATTTAAGTCAACTATTAGTTCCAAAAAATTTTTGATTGACAATGAAGTAAATTTAGAACAAATTTGCGAGTAAATTAAAGTCTATCATAAATTACTCGCGAGTATTTTAAGAGGGGATTAGAAAAATGGCCTACTTGAGTCGTTATTTGGAAACACATATTAAAGAAGATTTGGCTAAGAAAATGGTCTTCATGTCTGGACCGCGGCAGAGTGGGAAAACCACCCTCGCTAAAAAATTACTTCAGGATGAAAATCTCGATTTTTCCCGCTACTTAAACTGGGATGCCAGTACGGATCGAGAAAACATTATCCGGGAACAGTTTCCTGCCGGCCCCGGATTATTAATTCTCGATGAAATTCATAAATACTCCCGCTGGCGGCAAGTGGTAAAAGGCTTATATGATAAACGGAAAGAGGAGATCCAAATACTTGTTTCCGGAAGCGGTCGTCTGGATTATTACCGGCATGGTGGCGATTCATTACAGGGAAGATATCATTTCTATCGTTTACATCCCTTGAGTTTTAGAGAAATAAATGCTGGTGGTCAGTATCGATTAATGGATTTGTTTAATTACGGGGGATTTCCGGAACCATTCCTGCTGGCATCAGAGCGGGAGAGCCGCCGCTGGAGCAAAGAGTATCGCACTCGAGTGATCCAGGAGGATTTAAATTCCCTGGAAAATGTGAAGGACCTAGCTCTTCTGGAAAACTTGGTAATCCGACTGCCTGATCTAGTGGGTTCTCCATTATCTGTAAATGCGATTAGCAAGGATCTGCAAGTTGCTCACCAAACTCTATCCCGTTGGCTGATCATATTGGAAAATCTGTTTATGATTTTCCGGATATTCCCTTTTGGTGCTCCTAAGATAAGGGCAGTGAAAAAAGAAGCCAAGCATTATCATTTCGATTGGACAGTGATCGAGGATGAATCATTTCGTTTTGAAAACATGGTGGCCTGTCATCTATTGAAATGGTGCCATTTGCGACAGGATTATGAAGGATTGAATACCGAACTGCGCTATTTTAGGGACATTGATAAACGGGAGGTAGATTTTGTACTTATAGAAAATAATAAGCCCCGACAGTTTGTAGAATGTAAACTCCAGCAGCGGGATACCAATCCGGCACTTAGATACTTAAAACAGAGATTCCCGGAAGTATATACCGTTCAGATAGCTCTTCGCGGAGAAGAGGATTATATTAATAAGGATGGGATTCACATCTGCCCGGCGGAAAAATATCTGTTGAGTTTGATATAACCGCAACCTGAATTTCCCGCTGACGATTGTAGACATCGGCCTTTATGGCCAGTGTACATCACCGATCAATATCCGGACACGCCCATGAAAATCGATGCCTACCGTTGACAGCGCAAACAAAAATCATTTATAAAATGCTTTTCTCGGCGTTCTCAGCATCTCTGCGGGAGAAAAAATTCAGCGCCTCTATGGGAATTGTCCTAAATCAACACCCCATCCTGCCAACCCAGTTTAATCAGTTCAATCTTATTGGGATCGGCTGTTCCCAGATGATGGCGGGTATCGGCTAGAAAAATATGTTTGACCGGCGGATTGATCGGGCGGTCCTCTTTAAAATATTCCCGGCGTTTGGCTTGAATAATCCGTACTCCGGTGGCATCCACCGCTACCGGATCAAATCCTACCAGCAAACCCTGATATTTCCAGATATACTCCGCACTGTAATCGTGCGGTCCCACACTGTGAAAGAGGGGAGTAAACATTACCAAAATATTCAGGCGAGTCCGTCCCTGCACATGCGGTAATTTCCAGATAGCCGCCAGATCTGCACAGGTATCGCCGTGATACTCATACGGTTTGTTCACAAACATGATGTAGTTCTTGAGCAGGGTCCCCACACCCGACCAGTGATGGGTGCGCATTGGCCGCACATTGATCAGGGCAGTCACCTTTTTGAACACCGGGTCGGAAAGTATGCCGCGATCGTTGATGCTGATATTTTTTTCAACCACTCCGCAATCCAGTACTCTTTTTTTGATGGCTTTTTCCAGCTCAGGCGGCGTTCGCAGATAACTCCAGACATTGGTCTTAATGCCGACTATATCATTGGATTGAATAAACTGCTTCCAGGCTTTGATAGGATCAACCTCATCCACCAGAGCAGTCACAGCCTGATCCAGCATCTCCTGAAGAATCGCATCGTCCGGAATATTTTTATCGTTCAGCAAATTTTTATGGCGAATCAGCACTACCCGGGTTTTCTGCTCCGACTGGGCAAACAGCTTAGGGGGAAGATTCAAATATAGACTCCCCGTTGCCGCCAGGGCAGCACTATCCTTCAAAAAATCACGACGGGAGATGTTTTTTTTCTTCATCATATTTCCTTTCGGGCTAACCTGCAGGCTATTATTTATTTTAGCAGTCATTTATGGAAAATTTTTTGGAACTTCCGCCATCAGCGCCGCGACTTCTTCCTCACTGTGTCCCTGAAATACCGCAGTGAATTGTCTTTCGTAAAGCCGGGCCCCGGCCCAGCTGTCATCTTCCAGCTTTATAATCTTTATTCCAACCAGGGAGCGGACCACCGGAGCTTCCCCTGCGGGATGACTCACAGGTACATCCCGAACCGTTCCCCGGGAAGTATTCGGTGATGTAAAATATTTTTCGAATGCATTGTACGCCTCCTGTGCCTGCGAAGATTCGGGATACTGCACCAGCAGCAATGTTCCCTGACCGGGATATCTGGCCAGAACAGCCGGCGCTTCTTCACTGATCTGAAAAATGTTCTCATCGGCAATAAAAAAATAGGAATTCAACCAGGCAGAGTGGGTAAAATAGCGGATGGATTCTTCCTTCAGATTTTTTCTGGGGAGGTAATTCAGGATATCCGGCAGCGAACCGCTCTGTTTGATGGCCTTCTCAATTTTTCTGGCCAGTCTCTGAACAGCCTCTTTTGATTCGGGCGTCTCGGGACTGGACAGGATGGAAACATAATAGCGATCCTTCCAGAAGGTCAATAATCCAGGATAATATTGTGAACCCTGACCAAAAGTATTATCCATCACTTCCCGGGTATGACAGAAAACTCCAAAAGCATTGGCAGATTCTTTCATATCGAACAGATCCACTACAATTGATGGTTGACCGGCCCAGCTGTATGTCCGGTTCAGCACTCCTTGAAAACCATAGGAAAGGTATAACTCGGCTCCTCCATTGATGTATTCATATAAATTTCCCCGGTCATAGAATTGATCTTCCGTTTTCTGCCAGCCGTCGACCGAAACCGGCAGAAGTACGGTTAATCCCAAATCTGATTCAATAGTCATCACCGTTCTCCAGGAAAGAAAAATAAAATTCATAATAATTAAAAGAATCAATAAAAAATCTTTCAGATTATTCATGGCGGATTGCTTGCCCTCACCTTATCTAAATGCCAACGGTTATAGTCATGGTTGATTGTAAGCATTTTGCAGCAAGAGAACAATTTCTTTACGATTTTTTTCCTGCACCTGCCCTAAAAAATCGCGGAAAGCTGAATACTGATCAGCCGGAATATCAGTCTGAGTCAAGCGATGATTGATCTCAATCCTCAGCTGTTGGCCATCCAGCTGCCGGGACCAGTTAGCGGAACCAAAGGGTGAGTCTACTGAATCCTGATAAACCGGAATTTCCGGAAGATAATTCTCCGGTAAATGAATCAGTAAATCGACTTCATAAGCAAATGGAAATCGAAATCGAACCGGATGTTCTCGTTCACTGGAAGTAAAATAATTGGGAAGTTCAAACAGCACTACCGCTCCGGGTTCCAGAATGATCTGTCCTGCTCTTAGTCTGGCAAACAGAGGACTATGGAAAGAATAGAAAATTTCCAGAGGATCCGTCACCGGCTGCAAGCCCGATATCGAGAAGGAATCCAGGCTGGCA
>MESS01000022.1:62562-62832 GCA_001771055.1 Caldithrix sp. RBG_13_44_9 | reverse complement strand
TCTTTTCCGATCACCAGTACCGGCATTCCCTGGTCATACCAGGGAAGCTGGCCAAATGGACAGCCCTTTTCGGTAGCATCCAGCCAGATACCGCCAGGTTCTATGGCAGGACTATAGGCAATAGCATGATTGAATTGGAAAGGTGAGGCCAGACTGGTATCGGGAAATCCATTTTGCCGGGTACTGATAAGCACCGGATAGACCGGTATCCCGGTTTCCCGGGCCATACTGCACATCAGGGTGGTCATATCTTTACAATCGCCATATTGA
>MESS01000022.1:62252-62553 GCA_001771055.1 Caldithrix sp. RBG_13_44_9 | reverse complement strand
ATTTCGGCTGCCGGATGCGGTTGAAATCCGCCCATACCGATTTCCACCGCGATATAGCGGACATGATCGCGCACCCACTCATAAATGGTCTGCAGTTTCTCACGATCGGTCTGCTGGCTGACAGTAATCTCATTGCATAACTGTTCAACAGCCTCATTGGTTTTCATCTGTGGTGCGGATAGTTCATTGTACCAGACAGCCACATCATTCCAGTCTTTCACTCCCACGGGGGCCAGGAAAAGACGGGAAAGCAATTCCCTTCGCGGGGGCATCCCGAATTCAGATTTCAGGGAGGGGATAT
>MESS01000022.1:60815-62227 GCA_001771055.1 Caldithrix sp. RBG_13_44_9 | reverse complement strand
TTTAAAACCAGCCGGGGCCTGAGTGATCCAGGGCTCCAGGTCGGTATTATAGATCCGGTAGTTCAATTCCCATTCCGACGGATGTACCACAGTGAAGCGTGAGAGCAGGGTCGGGATTTCATCCTGGAACAGCCAGGAATGCCACAGGGTTCTTCCCTGAATACTCAGCTGATAACGGTATTCAAGGATTGAGCCTGGTTCCACTGCCGGAAAGGTAAAGATTTTCGCCCGCTGATCAGAATAGAAGATAAAATTGGGATAGAGATCCACATCGAAAATATCTTCCAGTTCTATCACCGTGATCTTTCCGGAGGGCGAAATAGTGCGGGCCTCAATTTTGTCAATAGTGACAGTGGGATAGTACGGGATCATGACATTGGCAAATTTTTCCCCCCGGCGATTTAATATTTTAATGATCTTGTGACGCTCAAATTCGCTGAAGGAGAAAGCTTCACTTCCGAAAATCTCCATCTTGCCGTCATCCACTAAAATAACCGCGGCTTCATCGGGAAAATCCGACTGGGAGGGTAAACTATTTCGGTCCAACTCTGCCCACTGCACCTCAGTAGCCCATTTTGCTTTACCGGCACAGCCTGAAAGGACAAGCAAAATAACCGTAGAAAATAAAATGTATTTTATCAACCGGTTCATCTTTTTCCTGGTCCAAAAAATTGATTTAAATTAAATGACCTATGGATAAAATCCAATCATATTTCTAACCAACAGCAAACCTCCCGAAGGTTGAGAACCTTCGGGAGGTTGGAACGGCGCCTCTGCGGGAAAATAGAAAAAGATATTCTCGCGCAGTGTCGTGGATTGTAGTCACCCCGCTTTAGCGGGGTGTACATCTCCCTAAAGGGAGATGTCTACCGGTTAAATAATTTTATTAAGTCATCAAGGATCAGATCACTAAAATCATCGATTACCAGATCAGTATTTTGCAGTTCCTCCCGGGTATGGGTGGTGGTAATACCAATTACTTTACAGCCGGCCTGCCGTCCGGCGGCAATCCCGGATAAAGAGTCTTCGATGATGATACAATTCTGTGGTGAAAAATGAATAGCCGCAGCGGCTTTCAGATAAATTTCCGGATGGGGTTTGCCGTTCTCCACCGCATCTCCATCCACTACCACCTGGAAAAATTTCTGCGTTCCGGTTTTTTCCAAAGTGAACTCAACATTAGCCGGCGGGGCTGAAGTAGCTACCGCCCGCGGAATCTGCCGGGTTTCCAGCATCTTCAGGAATGATATTAATCCCTTCACCGGTTTGATATGCGGAGCAAATATTTCCCGAAAGAGTGATTCTTTTTCTGCCTCAAACTCTTTTACCTGTTGGGCAGTAACCTTCCCATTGAATAGGCTTGTCAGCCAGTCCTTGTTAGTCCGACCAAAGATCCGGCCTCGCAACTCATC
>MESS01000022.1:60606-60726 GCA_001771055.1 Caldithrix sp. RBG_13_44_9 | reverse complement strand
AGGAATTATTTTGTATTTCGTATTTCGTACTTCATCTTTAATCTTTAATCTTTTCTTTCAACTCCCGTGCAGTCTTCCTTATGAGTTCCCAGGCCTGCTCCACATGGCGCCTTTGGGTAT
>MESS01000022.1:60381-60575 GCA_001771055.1 Caldithrix sp. RBG_13_44_9 | reverse complement strand
AATATCATTCAATTTGGTATGGGTCAGATAGATTTTTCCGCTTCGATTCAGATGATCGAGCAAATTTTCATTGAACTTAGCTCCGGCTTTGTGACGGAAGCAAACCAGGTTCAACGGCACCGGCGCCATCAATTCAAAGTCAGGTTCACCTTTTACCCACTCCGCAAATTCCTGCGCCAGCTGCACATGCTGGC
>MESS01000022.1:56911-60258 GCA_001771055.1 Caldithrix sp. RBG_13_44_9 | reverse complement strand
TGGCTTTGTTCTTGAGATATTCCGGCAGAATACTCAGCGTCTGAATCAGGATCTTCCGGTCTCCGATGTAGAAACAGTCGCAGTCAAAATTAGTGAACATCCATTTATGGGGATTGAAGCAATAGCTGTCCGCAAACTCCAATCCCTTATGGATATGCCGGAATTCCGGACAGAGAGCGGCCGTACCGGACATGGCCGCATCCACATGCAGCCAGATGTTTTCCTGACGGGTTATCGCACCGATTTTATCCAGGGGGTCCATGGCATTGGAGGAAGTGGTTCCTACCGTGGCGCAGACAAAGAATGGGATTTTACCTTTCCGGCGATCCTCCTGAATGAGCTTTGCCAGCTCTTCCGGGCGCATGGCGAAATTCCGGTCGACAGGCACCAGCCGCAGATTTTCTTTTCCTATGCCGGCAATCTTTACTGCTTTCTCCACTGAGGAATGGGTCTGACTGGAGGCATAAGCAGTTAATCTCCCATCACCGCCTTTCAGATTGCTGGCAAATTGGGTGGCTTTTTCGCGAGCAGCTAAAACCGCACACAGGGAGGCACTGGAGGCGGTATCCTGAATCACTCCAGCTCCGGTTCCGGAAGATCTAAACTTTTCCGGCAAGGCCAGCATTTCCACCAGCCAGTCCAGCACCTGGGTTTCCAGTTCAGTGCAGGCCGGACTGGTGGCCCAGATCATACCCTGCACCCCCAGACCGGCAGATAATAATTCACCCAGTATTGCCGCTCCGGAAGCATTGGCCGGAAAATAGGCAAAAAAATTGGGGGACTGCCAGTGAGTGATCCCGGGAATAATAATTTTATCCACATCCTGCAGAATGGAAGGGAATGACTCTCCTTTAGCAGGTGCATGAGGAGGCAAACCCGCCCGTATGTCGCCGGGAGCAGCTTGCGACATTACCGGAAATGATTCGATCCGCCGGTAATAATCGGCAATCCAGTGTATTACTTCCTGCCCATTCTTCTCGAATTCTTCCGGAGTCATATGGTAACTTTGTTCATGCTTCATCATACCCTCTTTTCTGCAGAACAGAAATTTTTACCTGAATACTACTCACCAAAATGTCTATTCTTTTAATGATAAAGTTCTGATTATTTCTAAAAAATTCCTGTTTGTCACCGGGAAAACGATGCGCCAGGTATAAGCCCGGAATTCTGGTTCTACAATATGGTTCTTCACAATAATGAATACCCAAACAAAATATTCTGAAAGGATTTAACATTTCACTCCTACGGAGTTCAAAGCTATCGATACTATTATATTTCTATAAACATTTCATCCCTAACGGGATTAGTCATGGGTAAGACCTTCCTTAATTCATTACAAACCCAACCACGTAGTGGTGACATGTTTCTCAAAAGACAACCTGCTTATATGAGGTATGCATTATTGTGAATAACCTACAATATTATCAATATCTATGGTATTCGTATTTTCAGCAAATCATTCACACCAATCATTTTCATTCATAACCATAGTGGGCTGCCAGATTCCTGATCTGCTCGTGCAGCCGGGGATCAATTCTCTCAATATCTTTCCAATCAATTACCCAGGGTTGTTCAGTCAGATAAATCCCGCGCTGGTTAGTTTCTTTGGAAATATTGGCAATATTTTCCGGTTTATAATCAAGTTCCAAATCCGCACTGAGCCGGGGCAGCAACAATTCCAATTTTTCCACCTGAATGGTTTCTGAAGCCTTTTTTTCAGCCAGTAAATTCCAATGATACCAGTAACGGGAGGACAACAGGATCAGTTTTCCCTTCGCTGAAAGATCAGGATTCTCAATTCCTTCTTTGAAGCCGGGAATATGTTTTTCCAGGAAGGCCGGGCTTTTCTGTCCCTTCTGCAGGATGAACTGGGCAAAACTGGCAATCACCTTCAGCGGTTCTCTTACCTGATGAATGGTATGGAAAAACTCACAGCCCCAGGCATTTGGACCATATGGTGGATGAGGGTCATCTACCGTCAAGAACCAGGAGGCGAATCCATCCCGGCCACCCTCCTGATTGCCAGCCACATCACGTTCATGATGAATATCCAGACCAAGGGCCCGGAATACTTCCGCACTGTAAAGCGTACCACTGCGCCCGCAACCAATGATCAATAATTTTTTAGACTGTCCAACGGGGTCCTGCTGACTCATTTTGAGATCTATCCTTAAAATTCTAATTCTAATCCAATATCACACGCGTCAATTATACAAAATTTCTCCGGACAATTCAGCAAAAACTTCACTCCCCCAAGACCGGACAGATTTCAGATCAAGGATGGTAAGAAAATCAATGGGGATGTGAGGTATAAGATATACTGAATATGGTATACGGGGTAAAGGAATAAGGCTCAGGGATAAAGGTCAAGAATAAAAATGACCATATAAGTTATAGCTTACAGGTTATGGTATTTAATTATGGGATGACTTCACCCTTTGCACCATGCTTTTTGCAACACTTTATAATAATTAAGTATAATTCGTGTTAATCCGTGTAATTCGTGGACAGATTTCCAACTGCAAACTGCCTGTCTGGCATCAGGGATGATGACAGGCCAACTCCTTTTTTCTTTTGTTCCCGACAAACAACATCTACTTCCAGTTGAATTGTCGGCCAGTCCGGCAGAGCCGTCCTGACGGGGGCCAAATCCTCCCTGATTTGGCTTTTTTCTTTTTTCTTCTTGTATCCTGTCATCTTGTAATCTTGTATTCTTGCCAACCAAACACTCAAATCATTTGATTTTATCATTTTTCAATAAAACTTTTTAATTTGAGCGTTCGGTAAACTATCAACTATAAACTGTAAATTGCCAACTGCATTCTTTTTTGTATTTTGTATTTTGTATTTTGTATTATATCCACTCTCCTTTGGCCACTAATATCACTTGTCCTCCCACATAAACTTGAATCACCCCAGCTTCTCTCTTTCCTCTTAGATAAAGTATAGAGGGCCGGCCGATTTCATACCCCTGCTCCACCTGGATATCAATTTCTGCTTTACCAAAATAGCGGTGCTTCACCAGATAGCCGGCCAGGCAACCATTGCCACTGCCGGTGGCCGGGTCTTCCGGAATTCCGAAATAATCCACAAAGACTCGCACATTGAGCTGATGAGCAGGATCATTGGTCTGCGGTGCAAAGACCAGGATGGCTTTAGCCTCAATATCTTTGATCAACGCAAAGTATTGAGATTTATTAATCTGACATTTTTTAACAGCGTCTATACTTTTCAGCGGTACAATGATGAAAGGCAAACCGGTGGATACCTGTTCGATCGGAAACTGAGTATCGATTTCACTTTCAGAGAGATTCAAGACTTCCGTCAAGGCAGTTACATTCAGAGTA
>MESS01000022.1:54656-56891 GCA_001771055.1 Caldithrix sp. RBG_13_44_9 | reverse complement strand
TTGTTTCATCCACAAGCGGTTCCTGTTTTTGCCGGGTGATTCAAAGGTTACCGGGATCTGTCCTATCTTCAGGTTAAGGTTGAGCTGGGACTGTTTCGAGCGCAGGATTTTTTCCCGGATAATATAGGCGGTTCCCAGGGTGGGGTGTCCGGCGAAAGGTACCTCTTCTCCCGGGGTAAAAATCCGCACATTGTAGCCGCCTTTCTGTTGCTTATCAGACAGAATAAAGGTGGTTTCAGAAAAATTAATCTCTCTGGCAGCCTGCTGCATTACTTTATTGGAAAAATTATGTCCCGGCATAAAGACAGCCAGTTGATTCCCTGCATACTTGTGCTCCGCGAAAACATCCACTATGTAGAATACTGCTTTTTTCATATGCTCTCCTGATTTGATTTTGGTCTGCCCTACCGCTCCCTTGTGAAAACTTCAGCCCGGATGTTCTCCTGTGCCAGCCGATCCCTTAATTCGAGTAATTTTTCTTTGGTTACCGGAAAGATCTGATCCGAGGGATATCCGCGGTCAAGGGTGTAAATCTGTACCTGCCGGGGAGAAATTTTTTTCAGCTGTTCAATCCAGGCGGTAAGATTTTCAGAATAAAAATTACCTTCCGCTCCCTCAGAAAACAGGCTTTGGATAGTCACATTTTTCATTTCACTCAGTCCCCTCACAATAGCAGCCAAAGTAATTCCCTGGCTGGGCCGGTTGTAAGTCTGAAAACATTTTTCATCCCCGCAGTCCAATTTCATGATCGGCACATCCAGCCTGGCAATAGCTTCTCTAATTGATTTATTGAAGATGGTCGTGGAATTAGAAAGGATGGCGGTCCGGGCTGAGGCAGCATAGAGATTCCGCAGATGGATCACTTCCTCTACCAGTTGAACAAAAGCCGGATGCAGGGAGGGCTCTCCGTTCCCGGAAAATGTGAGATAGGCCGGAGCTGGCTGAAGCGTCTGTAGAGCCTGTTTTACTGTCTCTACTACTGTTTTCATTTTCGGCCATAGATCCTCATCTGCCAGTTTTTGATGGTGCACCCTGGTCCAGCCATACTGGCAGTACACACAATTAAAGGTACAGATCTTGAGGCTGAGCGGCAGCAGATTAATGCCCAGGGAGCGGCCTAAACGGCGGGAGTTTACCGGTCCGTAAATAATTCCGCGTTGTAAAGGGATGGTCATGCCGATTTCCTCAGACTGATGAGTTCATCCAGTGCTCTTCCCAGACGGGATATGCCTGTTTCGATTTCCTCTTCATTCAGAGTTGAAATGGAAATCCGAAAATATTTGCGGGCATTGGAGAGGTGAAAATAGTAAGCGCCGGGGGACACCAGTACTCCATTTTTGATCATAACCTTTTTTAACAACCCTTCATCCTGATAAGAATTTTTCAGGCTCACCCAGATAGTATATCCGCCATCCGGTTTGGTCCAACTAACCGTTTCCGGCATATTTTCCCGAAGAGCGTTCAAAGCTACCGTCAATCGCTTGCGAAACATCCGGTGCATCCGTTTCAGATGCAAATCGTAATAGCCATTCCTGATAAATGCCGAAAGGGCTGCCTGGACCAGGGTACTGCTGGTAAGATCCGCAAAACGTTTGATGGCCATGAGCCGCTGAATGCATTCCCGATCAGCTGCGATCCAGCCTACCCGGATTCCCGGAAATAACACCTTGGAGAAGGTCCCCAGATAGATCACTACCTTTTTCTTGTCCATTGATTTAATAGGAAGTACCGCTTTACCGAAATATTTCATCTCTTCTTCAAATCCATCTTCAACCAGAGGGATTTTATACCGTTCGCAGGTGGCTAAAAGATTTTCCCGGTGGATCTGACTGGTAGTGATGCCGGTAGGATTCTGAAAGTTGGGCATCGAATAGACAAATATCGGTTTTTTCTTACGCAGGGTCTCTGCCAGAAATTCAAGATCCAGACCGTTATTTTTCATGGGAATTCCGGCAATTTCCAGGCCATAATGCTGGATCAGGGGAATCACGTTGGCATAGGTAGGGGACTCTACTGCTACCGTTCCGCCGCGTGTTGAAAATAATTTGAGAATGAGATCGATGGCTTGCTGGGCACCATGAGTAATCAGGATTTCCTCCGGGGTTATGGAAATCCCGTGCACCTGTAAGCGCTGGGCAATATCTTCCCGCAAAGGTAAATAGCCCTGGTGTAAACCATAACCAAGAATTTTCCCTCCCTGATTAACCATCACCTGGTTCAGGCAGCGGCGGTATT
>MESS01000022.1:54504-54646 GCA_001771055.1 Caldithrix sp. RBG_13_44_9 | reverse complement strand
AAAGAGGCGATAATCCAGATCCAGCGGAGAAAGATTGATCAGATCAGAAGGTAGTTTTTCAGAACTTTCCGGCCGGAAGCGCAGAAAATAATCATATAAAACCCGGCTTTCGGAATTGGATTTTTCTGACCAGTCAATTATC
>MESS01000022.1:54262-54373 GCA_001771055.1 Caldithrix sp. RBG_13_44_9 | reverse complement strand
CAGTCCCAGAATTTTGGCCATCTCCCGGGTGGGCGGTAAAGCATCACCTTTTTTCAGAGTATCATTTTCTACCATTTCTCTGATCTGTCCGATAATCTGCTGATAAAGGGG
>MESS01000022.1:35137-54116 GCA_001771055.1 Caldithrix sp. RBG_13_44_9 | reverse complement strand
ACAGCCCTCGATATTCCATAAAATTTTCTACAATGCCATCGGGATTTTCTCAAACTTCAACTGGCTTAGATCATCATCCATATTCCCTTCCTGTCTCTCAAGCCGAATCGTTCAGTCAATATAGACTATTAATCGGTTGGCGTAAACAACCAATTATATCTTATTATAATCCAGCCAATTTAACGGTTAAGTCTCCATTTAACAGGCAGGTATCATTATGATTAAATCGATTTTAACTTCGGTGAGCTTCAGAAAGATGTTTTAAAACCGATTATATTCTAGAGGAATGGAAAAACTAATTCTTTTAGCAGTGGGCTATGAAAGATATAAATAAAATCGCCCTGATTAATATTTATCTTACCAACCGGGTGTTACGGAAAAAATATGAAAAGGGAATGGCTGAAGACCTGCTGAGTATCGAGTCCATGTTTGAAAGAAATGACTTTTCCGGTTTGGATGAAATTTTCAACAAATATTTCAGTGCCAGAAATACCAATAATAAACCCCCTCAGTCTGCTACCTGAAGTTACCGATAAAAAATAATAGTGAAATTTGACTGGTCCGGCCATGGTTGTTCGATTGCCATGCTGTCTAGCAGATTTCTTATTGCCGTGAAATAGTCTGAATTAGGATTTATCTTCTTCTGACTCATCCAGGCTAATTATCTTGCGGGTATAAAGAAATCCGCACATAATTGCGGGTATTCAGGTACTCACTGGCAGAGTTCTGGATATCCTCCAACCGCAGTTCCTGGATCAACTCCGCCGATTTTAAAATCGTCGTTGGATCTTCATTCATAAAATAGCATGATTCCAGCTGGTCAAGCCAGAAATCATTCTCCTTCAGATTTGTTTCCAGTTCATTCAGGTATATTTCTTTCACTTTGTTTAAATGAACCTGATCGGTTCCGAAATTTCGCAGACTGTCCAGCTGAGTAATGATCTCTTTAGTAAGTTCATCCACCCGCTCAGGATTGGAACCGAAAGAAATGTTGATTTGGTATCTTTCGCGCGGATACCGGGAAAAATTGCCTGCTATTCTTACTCCATAGGTTCCCCCGAGATCTTCCCGGATTCTCTCCCGCAGCTTGATCCGCAGGACATCCAGCATTACTTCGGCCATAAATTCCTTCTCCCGGCTCCAGTCTTCTGTTCCGTTTAAAATCAGAGTGGTCTGGCTTTTCGCTTCCACTCCTTTTTTTACGGTCTTTTCAATTACCCCGGAGGGATAATCGAAAGTGACATCTTTCCAGGATTCCGGTCGGGCCAGAGACGGCAAATTACCCAGGTAGGTCTGAACCAGCGGCTTGATCGTTTCCGGCTGAAAATTTCCCACAAAAATAAAGACAAAATCACTGGCATCAGCAAAACGCTGCCGGTAAAACTCCACTGATTTCTGCAGATCCATTTTTTCTATGGTCTGGATGGACCAGGGCTGATAGCGGGGATGATGTTGAGTGATGGCAACCGTAATGGTATCCTGAAAAGCGGATTCAGGACTGGCCGACCGATTCTCATAGAATCCTTTAAAGCGATTTTTTAAAGCAATAAAAGTAGTGCTGTCTTGACGCGGCTGAGTAAAATACAAATAGATGAGTTGAAAAAGTGTTTCCAGGTCACGGGGTGAAGCATTCCCGGAAATTCCCTCGGTCAGTTCATCAATATACGGAGAGAGACTGACCACTTTATCGGCCGTCTTCTTTTTCAATTGTTCCTGCGAAAAATTTCCCACTCCACCTTCTCTTACCACTGCCACCGAAGTACGGGCCGGTACCAGCAGTGAATCAGCCGCCAGGGAATAACCACCCGGACTGAAAGCGGTAAACAATACTTCATCATTTTTAAAATCGGTGGGTTTTAATATCACCCGGACTCCATTTGTTAGTCTGAGCTCAGTGATGTTTAAGGAGTCAGAATAATTTTCACTGATAATTGGAATCTCTGCCGGTACCTGTTTCAGCAATGGTTCATCCAGAACCATATCCACATAAGGTGTAACCATTTCCTGTTCGCTTTGGGCCAGCACGGCAGCTAACTCACCCTCCCCCAAAGGTTGAACTTCCTCTTTTAACGGAAAAGAGGCCATGATTACCCGGTTTTGATCGGTGATCCATTTTTCACTCAGGTCATTCACCTCCTCCAGGGTAATTCCCGGTAATAATTGTCTGAATAATTCGAACTCTGCCTCGATACCCGGGACAGGCTCTTTGATCAGAAAATTACGTACATATTCCGCGGCGAACTGCCCGGATTCACTCTTATCCTTCTCCTGGTAAGCCTGTTCCATCATCCGTAAAAGCCCGGCTTTGGTGCGCTCCAATTCAGACGGCTTGAAACCATATTGTTTAGCCCGCTTTGCTTCCTGAACCAGGGCGGTTAATCCAGCCGGAATCCCGTTTTCCTTGACCTGTGCATTTAGATATAAAACCTCGGCGCCGCGCACGTACCTTCCCTTACCTGAATAGGCCACCAGGTAGGGAGCTTCGGCGGTGCGGCTGAGTTCCAGTAACCTTTCATTAAACATTTGTTGATAAAGCATTTCGCTGAGACCTGTCCGATAGTCCCCAATCGTCCGGCTGTCCCGGACCGGCAATTTATAATAAATCCCCACCCTTGAGAACCGGGCTTCCTGGTCAGAGGCAATCGCAAACAGAGTTTCCGAATGCGGAGGAACCTGAAAAAGCGATCGTTCTTTGGGTGAAATCTGTCCGGGAAGCTGGCCGAATACTTGCCGGATGATCTCCTGGATGGAGGTAATTTCGAAATCCCCCACCGCAATCACCGCCATCAGATCAGGACGGTACCAGTCATGATAAAACTGGCGCAGGGTTTCATAACGAAAAGTATCAAGAACTGCTTTTTGACCAATTGGCAGACGACTGGCATATTTTGATCCCTGAAAAAGAATGGGAAATTGACGGTCCTGCATCCGGGCTTCGGCTCCTCTGCCCAGCCGCCATTCTTCAACAATTACTCCTCGCTCTTTATCAATCTCCTGATCCTCAAAGGTGATGGCACTGGCCCACTCCTGCAGGATCTGAAAAGCAGTTCTGACGATGTCACTACTGTCAGTCGGGATCTGCAGCATATAGACCGTCTCATCGAAACTGGTGTAGGCATTAATTTCCGGACCAAATTTCATCCCAACCAATTCTAGGTAATCGATCAACTTATTTTTCTCAAAATTCCGGGTACCATTGAAAGCCATATGTTCACAAAAATGCGCCAGGCCTCGCTGTTGTTCGCTTTCTAAAATTGAACCGGCATTCACTACCAGCCGCAGTTCGGCCCTCTTCTCCGGCCGGTTATTCTGGCGGATATAATATATCAGACCGTTCTCCAGGGTGTCTTTGATCACCTTTGGATCAGAGGGAAGTGCTTGATTCAAGTTTATGGATGGTTGCCCCGGTTGTTCAGATTTTTGTTTAGTGGCATTTTGAACAGCACAGCTCAGGAAGACCAGAACAAGAAACCAGAACAAATAAACCCGCTTCATATCTTAGGTTCTCCGCATTAAAGTAATTGAAAAATTTTCTTATTTTCATTTTGAACAATAATATTCTCATTGGCTGAATCAAATCTGCTTGATTATCTCATCCAATATCCAGAATTATTTCGCGGCAAGGAGAGTTATTCCTGAAACGGGATGATATCATGATCATCTCTATAATATTTTGCCACTCCAGATTTCTTAATATGCTGTTGATTAAATTAGCTTATAAGCCAAGAATTTCAAAGGGTTTCATCAGGTTGAATAAAAAAATAAATACCCAGTAACTTTTACCAGACAGTCGCAGTAGATATCCGCGCCTCAACATAAGAAAAATAAGTTCAGGGATTGAAAATTTATTTTCGTATTTTTCCAGTTGTTTTTACCTGGTACTGTAATTCGATAATCAAATTCTCTAGAGAATATATCATGATGAAAACGTTAAGATTCTCGTTACTGATCATTCTGCTTGGCGGTTTGAGCATTGGCGGAATATGGACTGTGCTGCTGAATGAGTCAAAACCGGCTAAGACTTCAGGTGCGTATGAAGCCCTCAATTTCTTCAGTGCCCCCAGGGCTTATCCGCGACCAACTATTCCTGACATCTCTCATTATGCCGCTTATGAAGCGGCCGAAAATAATCCCAACTTAAATAATGAACAGTGGCATCTCACCCGACCCTGGAAATCAATTGGCCCGCATAATACCGGCGGCCGCACCCTGGCACTTACCTTTAATCCTCAAAATCCCAATACCATTTACGCCGGCTCGGCCAGCGGCGGCCTATGGCGCAGTAAGACCGCTGGATCAGGAGCAGCAGCCTGGGAGTATGTTCCCACCGGATTTCCGGTATTGTCTGTAACCTCAATAGACATTGCCTCGAATGATTCCAATCTGATCTACCTTGGTACCGGAGAAGTATATAATTATCAGCAAGCTGGAATGGGTGCAGCTTTTCGCTCCACCCGCGGAAGTTATGGCATCGGCATCTTAAAAAGTATCGATGGAGGAATTAGCTGGAGCAAGAGCCTGGACTGGTCCTACAATCAGATGCGCGGTGTGATGGTGGTAAAAATCAATCCGCTTAACTCACAGACGGTCTGGGCCGGCACCACTGAGGGCACTTATAAATCCCGGGATGGCGGTGTTACCTGGAATCAGGTCCACAACGTGATCATGGTATGGGATCTGGTGATCAATCCGCTGGATACCAATATTGTCATTATTGGTTGTGGTAATTTTTCTTCAACCGGCCATGGGATCTATCGCACCAGCAACAGCGGTCAGAACTGGAATAAAATTACCCAGGGTTTGCCAGCCACTTTTGCCGGAAAGGTTCATTTGGCCATCTATCCTCCTTCCCCTAATATTGTTTTTGCCAGTATCGGCAATGGTTTCACTTCTTATAATGGATACAGCTGGCTGTGTAGATCGGTTGATGCTGGTGCCAGCTGGAACGTTGTTTCCACCCAGGACTACTCTCAGTGGCAGGGCTGGTATTCGCATGATGTGGGAGTAAGCCCGGCAGATTCCAATCTGGTGATTGCGGTAGGGATAGGAGTGTGGAAATCGTATGACGGCGGTATCAACCTGGTACAAAAAGCAGAAGGCGGATTGACCTTAGGCAGACCACCGGTCGGTGGATCAGAAGGTCCGGCCAATTATGTCCATGCCGATGTTCATGATATCAGCTATCATCCGACCAATCCATCCATTGTTTATTTCAGCACCGATGGCGGGATATTCAGATCTCTGGACGGAGGTGAAACCTTTTCCGCCTGTAATGGTGGTTATCAAACTGTACAATTCTATAACGGTTTTTCTAATTCCCTGCAGGATTCTCTGCTGGCCCTGGGAGGCTTACAGGACAATGCCACCATTATTTACGATGGCCAGTTAGCCTGGACCCGGGTGATAGGAGGCGATGGGGCCTGCACCGGCCTCAATGCCAACAACGATAATATTTTATATGCTTCCTGGCAGAATCTTAATCTTCTCAAATCTACCAATCGTGGACAATCCTGGTTTAACCTTTACGTCCCTTCTTCATCTCCTACCAGTTTCATTGCTCCGTTTGTAGTCGCCAGGGATAATCCCCAGGTGATGTATGCCGGCCGGGCCATCATCTATAAATCAATTAATAGCGGATCTTCCTGGACGGTAACCAATAACGGATCAGCTCTGGATGGCAATCCGGCCATAGCCATGGCGATCTCGCAACAGAATAGTAATATTGTCTATGCCGCCACTGCTCCGTCTAGTCAGCCACGCGGTATTTTCCGTACTCTGGACGGCGGGGCTGGCTGGACCAATATTTCCGGAAATCTACCCGACCGTTATCCTGCTGACCTGGCGGTCGACCCCACTAATGATGCAGTAGTTTATGTATCTTTTTCCGGTTTTGGTACTCCCCATCTTTTCCGGTCGACCGATTTTGGGAACAGCTGGCAGGATATCTCAACCGGCCTGCCAAACGTTCCCACTTCAGCAGTGGTAGTGGATCCTCTCTTTCCGGATCAGCTTTATGCAGGTAACGATCTGGGGATCTATGTGTCCAATGATGCCGGAATGAATTGGTACAACTATCAGGAGGGATTGCCCGAAGCGGTGATGGTCTTCGACTTAGTTATTTCAGCGATTAACCGGAAATTACGGCTGGCCACTCATGGTAACGGAGCTTATGAACGGGATCTGATTGGCGGAGTCTCACATATTGATCAGAAGCAAACGGCTGTCACCAGCTTTGCACTAAGACAGAATTATCCAAATCCTTTTAATCCCTTCACTACTATTGCTTACTCCCTGCCGCAGGAAGCTCCGGTAACTTTAGTCATCTATAATACCTTGGGACAGGAAATTCGAACTCTGGTAAATCATACCATACAATATGCCGGTGATTATGAAATGATCTGGGATGGACTGAATGACGCGGGTAATAAAGTCGCATCCGGAACTTATATCTATCAGTTAAGAGCTGGGGAATATAGCGTCAGTAAAATGATGTCTCTTACCCGCTAAATCAGGAAAACAATCTGTCTCCACTCCTACTGCTTTGGAAGGACTTGGTCAAGCGGGGAGCTATTAATTCTATTCTTCTTTCATGTTCCTGGTTACTCTGAGATATATCCCGCTGCTTCAAAGTACTGAGCACTATCGATAGATGAATTTCCTGCCCGGACTTATTCCACCATTTCAAGGCTGGTTAATATCACCAGAAGATGTTATTGCTCTTCGGCTCTGCTCTTACAATAATGATAATCGATAGTATAACTCTTCGATCCTTTAATAAAATTAGTGGGAATATGCATTTGACGAGAATCAATTTGATATTATTGATAATCCACCGAAAGTCCTTGGTGAAAATCCAACAGCAGTATTAAATTTTCCCTGATTTTAGAAAACTTTATTATTATGAAATCTGATTTTTTGGATCCAATCTGATAGCCGGGAAATTCTCCTGAGGATTGCAGGAAAAATGTCATAGTCGGGTTAATCAATCATAAGAATTTCCGAGAGGAGAGAAACTAAAATGAGTGTGTATTCAGTAGGGGTCGATCTGATTGAAATTGAGCGTATTGACAAATTACTGGAAAAGTATGGCGAAAAATTTTTAAAGCGAATTTATACCAAAGTAGAGATAGAATATTGCAGCAAAAAGAAAAATAAAGGCAGTTACGCCGCCCGTTTCGCCGCCAAAGAAGCGGTTTTTAAAGCCACTGGTTTCGGTCTGGGAAAAGGCATGACCTGGAAAGATGTGGAAGTGGTTAATGATGAAAGAGGTAAGCCGGAGGTGAGGCTTTACGGCAGAACGGCCGAAATATTGGCAGAAAAAACAATTCAGCTATCACTTTCTCATTCCAAAGATGCCTCCATTGCCATGGTGGTGGTACACGAATAAAAATCAGATTAGGTACCCTTTTTCAGGGATTTAACAGTAGGTATTTCCAGTACAAAATTATTACGGTCTTTGATCTGGGCATCCAGGGATATTTTACCGCCCTGTGCCTCCATGGCCAGCCGGCAGAAAATCAGACCTAAACCGCGGGCAGGTTTATAACCAACTTTTTTCAATTCCGGCTGGGCATTCTTCAGAAAGATCTTCTCTTTAAATTCATCGGGTACCGGCTTGCCATCATGAGATATTCTCAGATGAATGGAATCATCCTTACCCTGACTGGTCTCAATCTGAACGCTCATGAATTCGGGAGTATTCTGGAAGACGTAATTAAAACAATTCTCCAAAACCCTTTCAAAAATATTTTTATCCACAAATATTGAAGAGAAATCCTCCCGCAGCTTCATGTGTACCGATTTAGACTGATGCTCCGGGATATCTTTTAACGATTCGACAATATCGTTCACCAGACCGTTCAGGTCAGCAAGCACCGGTTCGATTTCCAATTTTTGCTGTTCCAGCCGGCTGATATCCAGCAGATTCAGAATCATCCTCAGCAGGCTGCGGCTGCTGCGGGCAATTCGCTGGGTATAGACCTCTCTGGTTTCAGGAGAGGCAACCGGACGGTTCATTTCCATCATTTGCAGATTTCCCTGGATAACAAACAACGGATTTTTCATATCGTGAATGATCAGATTGGTCAACTCCTTTTTCAGCAAATCCTCCCGCAGCAGAGCTTCTTTTTGTTTCTCCAGTTCCTGATTTCGCCTGATGATTTCATCATGATAAAATTTAATGCGCAGAAGCGATCGTACCCGGGTAAGCAGCTCAACACTATCGAACGGTTTGGACAAGAAATCGTCAGCGCCGGCTTCCAACGCTTTTATTTTATCTTTCAGTTCTTTTAAAACGGTAATCATGATGATCGGAATATGAAAAGTAGACTGCCGCTTTTTTAGTTTTTCGCAGACTTCATATCCATTCACTTTTGGCAGCATGACATCCAGCAGAATAATATCAGGAGGTGTGTTCTCGACAATTTCCAGGGCCGCAGCTCCGTCATTGGCTTTAAAAATTTCATAGCCGGCCGGCCTGAGAAAGTATTCCAATAAATCCACACTTTCCTGACTATCGTCCACCACCAGAACTTTAGCCTTGCTCTTAAGACTGTCTAACATCCCGGTATTCACCCTCTTGTGCTGCGGTTTAGTGCTCTTCTAATCATCGGTAGGATATTAAAAAAAGTAAAAAAAGATTTTTAATTTCCTAGGTTACCTGGCAAAGCGAATTTTCTTTGTTGAATTTAATGCAAAAATTGCTTCAAAACTCCAGAAAATTTTAAGATTTTTAAAACCTAACGATCAGGGTTTACCGTCGAATAAAAATTACCGGTTATACGAGAATGTCCGGAGAGCGAGAAATATGTGGAAAGAATTCAGGTTATTTATTAGATGAAAAACAGACCGCAGTCACCGATATAAAGTATTTAAATGATGGAGTAATATCCGGTAATTCTCTCTAAGATGCTACTCCCTGCTGGATACGTTCTTCTTTCTTTTTAATAGCAGGGATCTTTACCAGAATGCGGTTACCGATCTTTTTATCCCAGTCAATTTTAACCTCTCCGCCCAAATCCCGTATCATTTGAATACTTACCGTCAGACCTATATTTGCTTCACTGGAATGATCCAGATCGGCAAATGGATTCATGACTCGATCGATATACTCTGCCGGGAAGGGAATTCCGGAGTCGATCACCTCAATCAAAACCCACTCCCGGTTCTCTGATCTGCTGATAATATTCATGGTCCCATTTTGTCCGATCTGCATTTTGGCATGTAGAATTAAATTCAACAGAATCTGTTGAAAGAAGATGGAACCGCATTGGGTGATAGGCAGGCTTTTCTCCAGATCCAATTTTATTTCAATATTTCTTTTTTCGATCTGTCCGCGCACCAGATTTAAGGTGTTCACGATCAGGGGATTAATCTCCAGAAATTCTTTGGCGGTGTCTTGATTTGGTTTTGACATGTTCAGTAATCCTCTGACAATATTGGCGATCCGTAAAGATTGTTTTTCAATAATCTCCAGGCTTTCCTCGGTTCGATGTCCCATCCGGGCCATCTGAACATTGCCCATGATAATCTGCAGCGGATTGTTAATTTCGTGGGCGATCCCTCCGGCCAGTTCACCAATGGTAGCCAGCTTAGAAAGCGAAATGAGGCGGGATTGAAATTTTTTAAAATCCTGATTTTTCCGTTCCAACATTTGACTCAGCTGCTGAAATTGAATGGCCAGTCCGGCCTGCTGAGTGATTACATTCAATAATTCCAGATCCCGCACGCTAAATTTGGACTGTTCCTTTTCGGTAAGCAGAATAAATACTCCCCTCTTCTGCAGCGGGACCATGATCACATTGCCTTTTTTCCGGCGAAGCTGGTCGTAGACAATAAAATCCGTCAGTGGAACCACGATCGGATGTCCCTGTTCCCATAACCACTTGAGGATACCCTCTTCAATGGCACACTTAATAATCAACTGAAAATCATTGCTGGATTTTACACTCACAGCAGTGAAATTTTCCTGATCAAAAAGAAAGATCTCACTTTGACGGAAGGGAAAAATTTTCTGGACAATTTCTTTCAGATACTCAAAAATACGGGCAGGCTCCCAATTCTGATCGACAATGAGTGAAAGCTTCTGAATATACTGGAATTCTTCCAGGGAATCGGAGAAATCCCCATCGATCTTGCGCTGTTCGCTTAAATCTTCTTTTAAAAGATTCAGATCTTTCTTTAGTTGGCTGACTACCGACAGATAATGTTCAATGATGACGTCAATTTTCGGGGTCCGGTCCAGCGGTTCTCTAAAGGTCGTAAAAATTTCATCGACTTCGGTTTTACTTAAAGGTTCAGAAAACATCCGTATTCTCCTTTGTCCGGGATTTAGGCGTTTATAAACATCAAGGTGGTGTCTTGCAGCACCTCGTTTAATTTCTCTCCTTCACCCAGGATATGATCCTGATAATAATCGAGATCATGTCCATTACATGGAATGAATTTTTTCATGCGGGACATGATTTCTGTCTCAGATATTTCCATCCAGTGTTCGGCAACTGGATTGTTTTTTTCTCTCAGCGAATGAGCCAGCAGATCTGCCAGGTAAACGATCTTCACCAGCAGGCTATCCCCTTCCCTCTCCTCCGGAGCATGATGATTTCGAATGGTCTCGGTAATCATTCGCGGAAATCCCCAGGCCTCACCAAGCCAGGCACCTACTTCATCATGGCCAAAGCTCAGCAGCTGTTTTTCTGCCACCCGGAACGGCAGATTTTTCATTAAAGACTGTTCCATCACCCGAGAATATATTTCCGGAAACTGCTGGGCTAACACCTGGTTTCCGATATCATGCAGTAGTCCGGCCACATAAGCCTCTCCGGCTGCTGGATAACCAGCCAGTTCCGCCAGATAGCGGGCCGCAATCGCAGAGTAATTACTGTGGAACCAGAGGTTTACCACTTCACTCTGATCAATCAATTTCTGCTGATCCGTGAATTGGTCCATTACCGATATACTCCAGACCAGTTCACGCAGGGCCTTTAGTCCGATGATAACCACGGCTAAATTTACTGTGGTAATCTGACCGGAAAATCCATAGCAAGGGGAGTTGGCAAGTTTTAAAATCCGGCAGGTCAGCACCGGGTCAAGGGCGATCCAACGCGATAGGTCAGATAGTGAGGTTTCGTTGTTCTCCAGATATGAAGCGAAACGACAGGTTACCGGTTCAAAAGTCGCTAATTTCTCCAGTCCGCATATTTTACTCTTGATATTCCCTGCTTTAAATTCTTCCTGATTCATATTCCCTCAATCCTTGATGTCTTTATAATTATTTCAGGGGATGTCAGTCATTTCTTACACGTTCAGCTCCTGCAAAATCATTTTCCGCATTCTTTCGGTAGTTTCACTATGGATCTGGGAAATTCTTGATTCCGAGACATTCAGAATTTTCCCGATTTCCTTGAAGGTCAGGTGTTCAAAGTAATAGAGAGTGATGGCCAGACGGGCTTTTTCCGGCAGTTTTTTTATCACCTTGACCAGTATTTTTTTCATTTCCTCATCTTCCATCTCCGCCAGGGCGTTGACATTGGTTTCATCCTCCACTACATCATAAAGATTGTGTTCATCAAAATTCTGATTAGGTTTATCCAGTGAGACCAGATTGGTACGATTTACCTGTGACTGCCAGTGCTGGTATTCAGTCTCACTGATTCCCAGATGTTGTGCCACCTGCTGAGAGGCAACTTCTCCACGGTAGACCTGCTCCAGATCTTCCACCACCCGCCGGATCTGATTAGACTTGGAACGCAGCGAGCGCGGTATCCAGTCCTGTTTTCTCAATTCATCAATGATAGCCCCTTTCACCCGGGGGATTGCATAGGTTTCGAATTTTATTCCGAAGTAGGGATTAAAACGGTCCAGGGCTTCTCCCAAACCAATCACTCCAATATTTACCAAGTCATCCCGCTCCACATAACTGGGAATCGATTTGAACAGCTTACTGACTACATAATGCACTACTCCCAGATATTTCTGCATTAGCCGGTTCCGAAGCTCCGGATCCTTTTTTTTGAAATACCCTTGCCACAACGGTTCAATTTGTTTTTTCATGTTCTACTTGGCCTCCATTTTGGTAATCGAATTTCGGAATGGTAAAGAACTCACTCGGTTTTTTCTCATTTTTCTGATTAACGGCTGACGATTACGGTGATTTAACTTCAAGTTGTTATTTTTATGGATCATACGATTCACCTGCCGGTTATTTCTGGGGTATCAGTGAAGAAGCTTTTAGACTTACCGGTTGATCACCTGCCAGTGATCTGGCAATTTGCTGGATTTTTATCAGCGCGGGTGAAGAGAAGGGAAATGGCGGCGATTGCAATCCGGTAAATTGAAACTCCCCGTCCAGCGGAACCATCGCCAGCAGCTTTATATCCTGGTTAAGGAAATGATGCAAAGCATATTGCAGGTTCTGATGGGCTTCTTCGCCGCTTTGAACATCCAGAACCCGGTTGATAATAAGGTGAATATCGGGTCTGGATAGATGGGGATAGACCGCCTTCAGCATGGTATAAGTATCAAACAAGGCTTCGGCATCGGCCGTGCTCACAAAGATACCTGAGGTTCTGGTCTTCAATAAAGCTAGATTAAGCTCACTCATTCCGGCAGGAGTGTCAAAAATGAGGAAATCATAGTGATTGTTATGCTCAGACAATTGTTTCAAAAGATTCTGGATGAAATAGCGCTCCATTGGGATAGTTCTGGGTTGAGAAAAAGTAAAGCCCAGAAAATCAAAATAATTATCCAGAGTTATAATCTCAGACAGCAGGGCAGATTGGGGATTTAAGACCAGATCATCCGCTGAAATAGTGGAGACGGGATGAAGCAAAGACTTCAGACTTGACTCATTGTCAGCCAGATCGAGCAGCAAAACCGGGTGGCCCAAATGAGCGAGGGTCTGGGCCAGGCTGAGGCTGAGAAAAGTTTTTCCGGCACCGGCATGGCTGCTGAAAAATGCCAGACCGTTACACTCCTGTTGAAGTGGCAGAAATAAATTTTGTAGGCGCGATTGCTTCTTATCCAGGCAAACTTTTTCATGATCCTTCATGATTCTATTTTCACTCCCTTGAAATAGATAGCTACTTTTCTGCTCATTATCACGGAGAACTCTTATGATCGTATCTTTTCTGTCTCTTTCCATAATCTTCTGATCCGCAAACTTGATTGTCACCGCACCATAAACCGCACTGCTAAACATTAAAATGCCCATCAGGTTCAGAAAAGAAAATGCTGCTAATCGACCGTGATAAATCATAGAATAATCTGTTGTACCGTTTACTATTTTAATATTCGAGTACTGCCTGAGCAATGGGAGAAGTCGCAAGTTATATGCCACATAAATCCAGAGCGGCAAATAAAAAGTGCAGATTTATAACTTATTGATAATAATATGATTAGGGAATTACACCAAGAAGGCTTATAATTTTATCCAGTCTGAAGCAGGCTAAAAAGTGGTTATAATTTCGACACTCGTATCCTGTTTTTAGACAACTGACTGGATAGAAAAAAAATGCGAAAATCGCAACTTAACGCTGTAAATTCGAGTATTGCTCAGAGTAATAATTGGCTTGAATTGCTGATCATTTTATTGGTAAGAGCAGACAGTTCCCAGCAGGGCCATGATAACTGCCGGGTTTTAATCCTTTAATGTTCGAATAGCGGAAACAGCTGGTAAATAATTAGATATGAGGGAAATGACTGCAGAATAATTGCAGAATATTTATGATACATTTTGATAAAATTACCTTATCACTTAAATTAGAGGTTTATAAATACCAATGGGTTCCTGAAAAATTTAAAATAATTGGGAACGAAAAGTCTTTTCCAGACGATTAAAACATGTTTTATTGGCAAGATCTCATTTTTGATTGAAGTAACCGGCGAATGAAAAAAAATACCTGGGTTTTCTATTTCTTTATCATAGTTTTTACCGCCATCATCTCTTTGAATCTGGTTTGGAGATTTACTCCGATCAGGGCCGAGATCAATCAGACTATTCAGGAACGGCTTAAACCAGTCCTGGGTGAATCATTTGCGATGAGCAATTTTTCCCTCGGATTTGGATACATGTCATTTTATAACATCGCGATCGGGAACAACCGCGATGATTATACCCTGAAATTAGAAGAAATTCAAATTGGCTACAGTATTCATAAATTGTTGTACAACAAATTTGATCCTCTAAAGGTAATCGAGTCTGTCACCATAAAAAATCCCCACATCATCATATTCACCCAGAAAAAAGAAATTGATGAAAACCGTCCCGCCCAGAATTTCAACCTTTCAGAAATCTTGTCCGGATTGAACAAGCTGGCTGAGATCGATCGGGTGGTCATTGAAGACGGTCAAATTATTTGGGGAAAAACCTATCAGACCACTACCCGGCTGGTCTCAGAGCTGGATGGTTATTTGCTGATGCAATCGGATTCCAGCCTGAGTCTGAATCTGCGCGGCCGATTATTCGAATCTTCCTCCAAAGATCTTACCCTAACTGGAGAAATTGATCTGGGTGCAGACAGTCTCTATTTGCTGGGCGATATTAAAAAAGGTCATCTAATTGAAAGCATCCCGTTCCTGAACAACAAGACATTCTCGCTCAAAGAATCGGATATTTCCGGGGTTGTGCAAATCACCTCCTCATCTTTTAAGATGGAAGACCTTACCTTTTCCGGTAAAATATATGTTCAGAATATGCAGGCGGTTTTATTCGATCAGATGATAACCACCAATGATTTTGAAATTCAATTTAAGAACCAGCAGATGCTTCTCTCCCCGATGTCGGGAAAAATGGAAGATGGACGGTTTGTCCTCAGTGGCAATCTGGGAACTGTTTTTCAACCCGGATTATATTTCGCAATCGATTTTGACGATTATTCAGCAAAGCACCTGGCCATTTCCGCCCCTATTCTGGAGCTCCTCAACCAGGGGAAGCTGCAGGGACATGTTGATATCAATGGCCCAGCCTCACACATTTTTATTACCGGAAAAATTTATTCATCACAACTGTCCTACAGTATTGTCCCTTTTTACCGGGCGTCTCTGGATTTCACCTTTAGCGAGAAAATCTGGAGCTTTCAGCATATTGAAACGCAATCCATCGGGATGCAGCATCAGGGACGGGGACAGATCGATTTTAATAAGATGAATATATGGTTGACCCTCAACAGTCATCGCCGGCTCGGTGCAGACGATATTCCCATCCTGGACCGAATGAATGAAACCGATATGGAATATTATACTACCATGCAAGGTGACTTTCCTACTTTGACTTTTACCGGAAACATCCATGGACAGTTTTTGCAGCAGGGTGACAGTATCCTTACCACTCATGCTACATATGAATTAATTGATGATCGTATTACGGTCCAGAATTACCGCTCCTTCCCCAAAGGACTTAAAATTTCTACTAAAGTGAAAAATCTATGGGATGAGCCCGATTTTGAAATCCTGGAAGTCAAGGATATACCCTTTGATTCACTTAGCAGCGTGGAACCTTTCTACTGGTTAAAGAAAAAATATCAAGGAGATATCTATTTTTCAGGTCCGGTGAATTTCCCTACCACTAAAGTTAATTTTTACAACCGGCTGACAAAGGAGGCGGTCTTTACTTTTGTGGGCAATGCCGTGAATCTGATCGAACCCGATTTAAAATTCAAAGGCCAATTTACATTTCATACTCAACCGGAAATGATCAAGGGAAATCTGAATCTGGAAAACAGGAGTGATTTCCTAAACCTGGCGGTAAATGCCTCGGGAATGTTAAAGGGAAACCTGAAAATAAAAAAGACCGATCATTCCACCCTGGATGGTAAGCTGGAGTTTATCAAATTTCCCATAACCTCCCATCTGGGCAGGTTCCCGCAATTAAGCCGGGCCATAACCGAAGGCAACCTTTTTGGCACAATCCTGATTAGCGGAACCACCGATCAACCCGCGGTCCAATTCGATATGGCCGGGGAGAATTTCATTATCAATAATAATGGATATTATTCTGCTGCTCTTAAGGGTGAATACCAGCCATCCTATCTCCGTCTGGAGCAAGCCAATGTAAAGTATAACAACCGGCCGGTGATCGAGGTTGGTTTACTTTGGGATATCCTGAACGATAAACTGGAAGCAGCCTGCCGGGGAGAAAATTTTGAGAGTAATTTTATCGCTTCTACCCTCCTACAGAATCCGGAACTTATCAAGGGAGCCATGAATTATGAGCTGAAAATTTCCGGGAATTCCCGGCATCCCTATATCTCCGGTTCAATCACCATGTCCAATGGCATTCTTAATAAGCGTGAGTTTCACCATTTAAATGTCATGTTTGAAGATTCTATCCCGCCTTCCTCATCACTTCTTAAATTGAACCAGCATTTTTTCCGGATCAACAAATTAGAATATGCTGATAAAAAAGACTACCAGGTCGAAATAACCGGAATCATGCCGGTTATTTCCACTCTCCCTCTGCGATTACGACTGCAAGCCCAGGGTAATATTCTGGCAGAACTACCCAGTATTTTACCTTACTTTCAGAAGCCAAACTGTTTGGGTGAACTTCTTCTGGATTTTGCAGGCAGCCGGGAAAATATAAAAATTGAATCTGGACGCCTGCTCATATATAATGGCAGTCTGAACTTTGAGTCGGTTATTCCACCCTTAAGGGATATTAAAGCCGATATTGAGCTGAAAAGAGGGGAGTCGTTCATCAATATCCGCAATATTGAAGGTAATCTGGAAAATCGTTTTGTTCAGATCTATAACCTGGATAGCGTCATGGTGAATAATTCAAACCTGGCGCCCTGGGATTTTGAAGATTTTGGTCTGAATTTTGGAGTTCTGGTTCTGGAAACCGATCAACGCGGAATACCACTTTCCATTCCCGGTCTGATGAATCCAGGGGATATTGGTTTCTTCGCCACCGAAGGCCAGCAAAACGGCGAAAAATTTTACTTTTCAGGACCGGTCGAGAAGCCGCAGGTACGGGGAAAAGTAATTCTTAATGAAAGCCGGGTAACTTTTCCGTTTTTAGTAGATCCAACAGTCGTTTCCACTCCTGAAGACGACAAAGTACTGGATTTTCTGATGAACATCAATTGGGATGTGAAAACCGCAGCCGGCGTTGGAAACCGCTATTTTGTTGATATCCCTGCCGTCATTGATCAGGTATACCTTGATCTGAATATTGATAACGTCTCGGAGGGCCTGGAATTTTCCGGTCGCCTTTCTGATGAAAGTTTCCGGGTTGGAGGAAGTATTGAATCCAGCCGGGGAAGGGTTGAATATCTGGATATGAACTTCCGGGTGGAGCGGTTTGGAGCAATTTTCAATAAATTTGAATTATTTCCGGAAGTATACGGCCGGGCCTGGACCACCGTCCGCGATTCCACTAATTTTCCCCGCGATATTTATCTGGTACTCTATGCCATTAATCCGGAGACAAAACAGGAAATGTCCCGCGGCCGCTGGGAGGATTTCCGGTTCAAGCTGGTCTCGAGCGATCCTACCATAGGGGAAACTCAGGAAAATGTTCTGGCCTACCTGGGTTATTCGGTGGAGAACATTTCCAATAAAGCCAGTGATATCGGGGTTACTCTCACAGAAAATCTGCTGATCCGGCCGCTGGTCCGGCCGCTGGAGCGAAAAATAGAGCGGGGCCTGGGATTGGATTATGTCCGTCTCAGTCTGCAACTTACCTCTAATTTATTCTATTACAGCCTGCAACCCCGCTGGAAATATTTACCGGAAAGCAGTTACATGCGTTATAATTATAACACTAGTTTTGATCCGGCTATGATGCTATTACAGAGCACGGAAATCACTCTAGGAAAATATGTATTTAAAGATATTTATTTCAGCTATTCCGGACAGCTAGTGTCCGTTTATGATGAACCTAAATTTGGTTTGAACCACCGCTTTGGGCTGGAATATCGGTTACTGCAGAACCTGCTGTTGGAATTTGAGTATGATAAATTGTACCTAGATCCTAAATTTTATAAACAGGATGCTATGCAGGATTTCCGGATTCGCTTCAAGCACTCATTTAATTTTTAATTGCATCACCCTTTAGGGAAAATTAAGTTTATGACCCTATTTTATAATATTTTATAATGATTATGAGTAAAGCTCTTAAAATTTTAACCGCCCTTTCATTCCTGCTGATTTTCTCCAATGTCGGAATAAGTCAGCCACAAAAATTTACCATCCGGGAGATCCGGGTTGAAGGGAATGAGAAGGCGGACTCATCAATCATTCTGATAAATTCCGGGTTGCGGGCCGGTAAAGAGATCACCAGCGAAGATATTCAAAAAGCCATAAAAAATCTTTGGGCCTTGAAATTATTCTCCGATGTAAAAATCCTGGTCGAACGCCAGACCTATGCCGGGCTGGATTTGCTCATCCAGTTAACCGAATTTCCACGCTTAGACGGCTGGGTAGTAGAGGGGAATGACAAGCTGAAAAAAAAGGATATCGATACCGAACTGCAGTTTTATAAAGGAATGGTCCTAACTCCTTTTAAAATGTACAAAGGCCGGCGTAACCTGTTGAATAAGTACAAAGAAGAGGGATATTTGCTAGCTGAGGTTACCATCGATACCCTGTACCGCGATAAACATACCGTCCTGGCGGAGATTAAAATAGAGGAAGGCAAAAAAGTCCAGATCAAGCGAATCCGGATATTCGGCAATAAATTCCTGGTGGAAAAAGAATTAAAAAAACAACTAAAAGGTGTCAAGGAGGACCGCTGGTGGCGGGGAGCCGATTTTAATGAAAAAAAATATCAGGAAGATCTGACCAAAATATTGGCCTTTTGCCGGAAAAAAGGATTCCGGGATGCGGAATTTGAAAAGGACTCCCTCTATTACAGCGAAGACAAGAAGGACATGTTTATTGATTTATACATATCGGAGGGTCAAAGATATTATTTCGGTGAAGTAACATTCGAAGGCAGCACCATCTTTGGTGAGAGTGAGCTGCGCGAACAGCTGCTTTT
>MESS01000022.1:29051-35126 GCA_001771055.1 Caldithrix sp. RBG_13_44_9 | reverse complement strand
ATGTTTATAATCAGGAGGATTTTGAAAAAAGTATCCGGGAGAATATTCAAAATCTCTATTACAACCAGGGTTATCTATTTGCCAACATTCAGCCGCGGGAAATTCCAGCCGGAGAAGATACGGTGGATATCAATATCCGCATTATGGAGGGAAGTGTAGTACGGATCAAGGAGGTGATTGTTGTTGGAAATACCAAGACCAATGAAAAGGTAGTACGCCGGGAATTTAAAATTTATCCAGGTGATACCTTCAACCGGGCCAAACTGGAAAGAAGCGTAAGAGATGTCTGGATCCTCAACTATTTTGCCAATGTTGTGCCGGATGTAAAACTGATTGAGGGAGATGATAAACATATCAATCTCGAAGTAAAGGTGGAAGAAAAATCGACCGATACCGCCAATATGTCGGCTGGCTATAGTCAGAGGGACGGGATGATCGGGAGTGTGGGTTTAGCTTTGAATAATTTTTCCATGGCCCATCCCTTCTCCGGCGGCGACGGCCAGCGCCTGGCTTTCGATTGGTATTTCGGACGCTATTACCGTTCCATCTCCTTAAGTTTCACCGAACCCTGGACTTTTAGTACCCCTACCCTCACCGGTTTTTCCCTGTTTAATACCCGCAGCGGGGGAGGATTCTATCCCTGGGATCGCACGGTGCGGGGTAGCACCGTCCAGCTTGGACGCCGCTTCCAGTGGCCGGATAACTATTTCCGGGGAGACTGGATCTTCCGGGTAGCCCAAACAAAAATATTCAATGTCCGCGACCCGGAACTACTGCAGAGTTATATTTTTGGAGTGAGCCGGCCCACTACCCAGATCAGCCTCACTCAGATCATTCAGAGAGACAGCCGGAACCGGCCGGAATTCCCAACTCAGGGATCGGTTTATTCCCTGGTAACTGAACTTTCCGGTGGCCCCTTACAGGGTGATGAAGATTACCTGAAAAATATTTTAACTGTGGATTGGTATATTCCCACCTTTGCCGGCTTTGTCATATACACCCAATCTAAATTTGGAGTGATCAGGGGTTTATTTGAAAACTATTATATCAATCCTGGAGAACTATTTTATATGGGAGGATCAGGTCTAAGTTTTTCCGAAGGCTTAAGAGGATATGATGAAGGAGTGGTAGGCCCCATCAGTACCTCCGGACAGCCGTTAGGTGGTCAGGCCCTTTTCAAATTTACCGCAGAATTCAGAATACCCATTGCTCCCAATCCCACCATCTTTGGACTGCTGTTCATGGACGCCGGTAATGTCTGGAGAGATTTTGATGAGGCCAATCTCCAGGATTTACGGCGGGGCGTAGGATTTGGTGTCCGTCTGTTCATGCCAATGATAGGAATAATTGGAGTAGATTTTGGCTACGGACTTGATTATTTTACCCCCCGTGGCTATCGCGACGCACGCTGGAAAACCCATTTCCAATTCGGAAAATTTTAATTTAGATTCATATAAGGGTTAACAAAAAAAAATCATCGACGAACCATTAAAGTTCAGGAGGTTATAGTGAGCAGATTTTCAATTTCAGTAGTGATCACCATCATTTGCCTGGTTCTTTTACTGAGCGGAAGTGATAGTTTTGCCCAGACCAAGATTCGGTATGTCAATTCCCAGCGGATCCTGAGCGAATATCCCGAAGCCCTGGAAATCCAGAAGAAACTGGACGAAATCCGTACCGGCTATGAAACCGAGTATAACAACATGCTGCAACGCTATGAGGCCCTGGTAAAAGATATTGAAAACCAAAGCCTGCTGCTGAGTCCGGAGAAAAAGGCCGAAAAAGAGAAAGAAGCTCAGGATCTGGGAACGCAGATTGAACAATACCGCTACACCAAATTAGGTCCACAGGGAGAATTGTACAAAAAGAATCTGGAAATGACCCAGCCGTTATATGATAAGATCGATCAGATCATCAAGCAGATTGGGGAAGTTGAGGATTATGATTATATCTTCGATGTAGTACAGGGTGTAGTCCTCTATGGAAAACCCGCATACGACATCACCAACCGGGTGATCGAAGAATTAAACAAAATCAAATAGCATTGAATCAGAAATTTAAAAAAGCTGAAATGCCGACAAACATTTCAGCTTTTTTTATTGCAGAATTCCAAGACGATATCTATTCCAGAAACGCAGAAAATCATTCCTCAACTGGCAGTAATCGCTCTTCTTCTAACCGTTTTATTCAGTTAAAACAAGCATTATATTGGAAGCAAAAACCCATTATACAATAAGAGGTATGCTGAAATGCCGTCTTTTACTTTAAGAGAATTATGTACCAAGGTCAATGGCGAACTGGTCGGTAATGGTGATACCATTATCACCGGAGCGGCAAAGATCGATTCTGCAGGCGCTGGAGAGATAACCTTTCTGGCCAATCCCCGCTATAAACAATTCTTACAACAGACCAGAGCCAGTGCCGTGATCCTGGATAAGCAGACTGATCCGGGAATTGAGATTGCCCAGATCAGGGTGGATGATGTTTATTTCCGCTTTCTGCAAATTTTCCTGCTTTTCAATCCCAGAAAAGAAATATTGGAGCCGGGAATACATCCCAGTGCAGTGATCCATCCTTCCGCAACGGTTGGAAAAGAAGTGGCCCTGGGCGCCCACACTTTTATCGGCCGAAAAGTGAAGATTGGAGATCACACTAAAATCTTTCCGGGATGCGTCCTGCTGGATGAAGTTATCATTGGAGAACATTGCATTTTATATCCCCTGGTCTCCATCCGTGAAGAGTGTCAGATCGGAAACCGGGTGATCATTCACAATGGGGCTGTGATTGGCAGCGATGGCTTTGGCTTTGCGCCCTTTGAAGGCCGCTTTCATAAGATCCCGCAGATCGGAAAAGTGATCATCGAAGATGACGTAGAAATTGGTGCCAATTGCACAATTGACCGTGCTACCATGGGCGAAACCATCATCCGCAACGGAAGCAAACTGGATAATCTGATCCATATTGCCCATAACGTGGAGGTGGGGGAATCCACGGTGATGGCAGCCCAGGTTGGCATTTCCGGTTCTACCAAGATTGGACATCATGTCATGCTGGGAGGACAGGTCGGGACAGTGGGTCATATTACCATCGGAAATTATGCCCAAGTGGGCGCCCAGTCTGGAGTATCTAAAAGTATTCCGGATAAAGAGGTTTATTTTGGAACCCCAGCCCGGCCAATCATGCGCACCAAGCGAATTGAGGCGGTACTCAATCAATTACCGGAATTGCTAAAAAGAGTGATCCATTTAGAAAAAGAGCTGGAAAAATATCAGCAAAAAAACATGACACCGGATGAATAAAATCGTAAAGCAATTTTCACTGGTGTCTATCATCATCATTCCAAATGGGATAAAATTGATGCCAGGTTGTTCAAAGTATTTCTCATTTTTACTTGTTGTTTAATTTTATTAAGTTTAGGATTAAAATTTCAGTAGCATGCGTTATAGATTTTTTATTCAGGAAGGGTCGGCCAGATGATTAAAAAGCAAAAGACAATTCAGAATGCCATCTCCTATACCGGCGTCGGCTTACACACCGGTTCAATCTCCAGCATTACATTTCGTCCAGCACCTGAAAATCACGGGGTTGTGTTTGTTCGCACCGATGTTAGTCCCGCAGTGGAAATTCCTGCGCTGGTTGATTTCGTGGCAGAGGATAACGGGATCGATAGTCTGCGCGGCACCAATCTGGTGAAAGATGGGGTAATGATCTACACCGTGGAACATGTGCTGGCCGCCCTGGCAGGACTTGAAATTGATAATCTGCGAATTGAACTGAATGCTCCCGAACCCCCGGTAGGTGACGGAAGCTCCATGCCCTTCGTCAATGTACTCCTGGAAGCTAGCTTGATGGAACAGAATCAGGCCAAAAATTACCTGGTGATCGAAGAATCATTGTATTTCCATGACGAGAAAAAAGGAATTGATCTGGTAGCCCTCCCGCTGGATGATTTCCGGGTATCGGTGATGATCGATTATAAAAATCCAGCCCTGGGAAGCCAGCATTCCGGACTCTTTTCCCTGGAGAAAGAATTCATTGTGGAATTTGCCCCGGCCCGGACCTTCTGTTTCCTGCATGAAGTGGAACTTCTGATCGATCAAAAACTGATCAAAGGCGGGACTTTACATAATGCCGTGGTCATTTGTGATAAGCCGCTGAATGGGGTAGATGAAAAAAAGATTCGCAACAGCCTGAAAATTGATGGTCATGTTTTTGTAGGCGAGAATGGATTGTTGAATAATATGCGGCTGCGTTTTAAGAACGAACCAGCCCGCCATAAAGTGCTGGATATGCTGGGAGATCTCTATCTGATCGGTGCGCCTATTCAGGGTCAAATTCTGGCAGGAAGACCGGGACACAAGAGCAACATCGAATTTGCCCGCCGGCTTCGCAGCTTTTATCAGAAACAGCAACTGACCCGTAAGTATCAAAATGTTGCCCGCAAGGGTGCTATTTTCGATTTCGAGGCTATTCAACGCATCCTGCCCCACCGCTATCCTTTCCTGCTGGTGGACCGGATCATCGAATTTGAAGCCGGAAAAAGAATCGTAGGGATAAAAAATGTAACCGGTAATGAGGAGTTCTTTGTTGGTCATTTTCCGGGACATCCCATTATGCCCGGAGTATTGATTATTGAAGGAATGGCTCAGACCGGCGGGATCATGCTGTTGAACTCTGAAGAGAATCCAGCCGATAAAATCCTTTATTTCAGCGGAATGGACGGTGTCCGTTTTCGTAAGACCGTGGTGCCCGGTGCACAACTGGTCTATGAACTTGAATTGGTTAAAAGGCGCAGCAATACTGTCAAAATGCAGGGAAAAGCCTACGTTGACGGAGAGCTGGTGGCCGAGGCAGAAATGATGGCAGCCATTGTCAACCGCAATGAATCATAATCACAATCGAGGAGAAACAGGTGGTTAAAATTCATCCTACTGCTCAGGTAGATCCAAAAGCCCAGCTGGGCGAAAATGTTGAAATCGGTCCCTTTTCTACTGTTAAAGAAGACGTTATCATTGGAGATCAGTCAGTGATCGGTACCGGTGCTGTTCTTGATTCCGGAACCCGGCTGGGAAAAAATTGCCAGGTGGGCCACTATTCAGTGCTGGGAGTTCCACCGCAGGATCTGAAATATAAAAATGAAAAAACCTACCTGGAGATAGGAGAAGGTACCATCATCCGGGAGTTTTCATCACTTCACCGCGGAACCACTTACCACTACAAAACGGTGATCGGTAAAAATTGCTTTATCATGACCTATGTCCATGTAGCCCATGACTGCCTGATTGGCGACAATGTCATCATTGCCAATGCTGTAAACATGGGCGGGCATGTGGAAATTGACTCCTTTGCCAGTGTAGGAGGACTGACCGCCATCCATCAATTCATCAAAATAGGACAGCATTCTTTTGTAGGCGGCGGGCTGCGTGTCAATAAAGATATTCCACCTTATATCAAGGTAATGGGTGAACCGATTCGTTATGGCGGTACCAACAGCATCGGTTTGGAGAGAAAAGGATTCAGCAAGGAAGTGATTCTGGAGATAAAAAGGGCTTACCGGATCATTTTTCAATCTGAACACACCATGGCTGAGGCCTCTGAGGTCATTCAGAAGGAACTCAAACCCTTCGACGAAATAAAACTGATCGTCGAATTTATCAAAAGGAGTGACCGAGGTTTGCTGCGTGGATAATTTTGATGTTAAAGAGTGGTACCTCTGGCCTTGTCAGGCCTTTAGCGGGGCCGCCAACATGCAGCTGGATCATTTTCTGGCCCGTCAGCTGGGAAAACTTTTAGACCGGCCAGTGCTGCGTTTCTTTACCTGGGATCCTTACTGCATCTCGCTAGGCTTCCATCAAAACCTTTCCGACATTAATCAGGAATTATGCTCCGCCAGCTCGCTGGAGGTGGTACGGAGACCCACCGGCGGCAGAGCGATCCTGCATGCCGAAGAACTCACATACAGTGTAGTCTATCCCTTTGAAAATCTGGATGTGACGGAATTTTACCGGCTGGTTCATATTCCTTTCATAGCTGCCCTGCAGGAATGGCAGATACCGGCAGAATTCCAGCCCAGTC
>MESS01000022.1:28707-29023 GCA_001771055.1 Caldithrix sp. RBG_13_44_9 | reverse complement strand
CGACCGGGCCTTTCTCTGTTTCGCCACTTCCGCTCAGTATGAAGTTGAAATCCGGGGAAAAAAGCTGATTGGCAGCGCTCAGCGGGTCTATGAAAATGCGATCCTGCAGCATGGTTCTATTCTGCTGGGTTCTGCTCATGAGGAACTGGTAAATTTTTTAAATATACCTCCGGAACAGAAAATAAAAATGCGGCAGTATGTGCAGAACCATACCGTCTTCCTGTGGAATTATCATCCAAAAATTTCCGCCGAGGATTTAGCCCGCCATCTGGAGAATCATTTCAAAAAATATTTTAATCTAAAATTTGATCCAATA
>MESS01000022.1:27925-28671 GCA_001771055.1 Caldithrix sp. RBG_13_44_9 | reverse complement strand
CAAATCCAACAGTCAGAATTCTCAATCCTTGATCAGCCTAAAAACAGGCATTCATTCTCAGATCTTCGATAGAAATCATGAAACAGCCAATTCCAAAAAATATTGCACTTTTAGGAAGCACCGGATCAATCGGAGAAAACTGTTTGCGGGTGGTGAACGAGCATCCGGAACATTTTCGGATCCGATACCTCAGCGCCCATTCCAAAATCCGGCGGCTATCTGAGCAGTGCAAAGTATTTAAACCCAAAGCAGCAGTAATAACCAATATTGATAAATTTAAGCAGGACCGTAATTTATTTGAAAAACCTGCTGCGGTTCTCTCCGGAGAAGAGGGTCTATTGACCATTTTTAAAGACCCGGAAGTGGATCTGGTGGTAAATGCCATCGTAGGCGGAGCGGGAGTTTTTCCCACCTACCATGCTCTTCGTTCCGGAAAACCTGTAGCGCTGGCCAATAAAGAATCACTGGTGGTAGCCGGGCAGCTGATCATGAAAATGGTCAGGGAAAAAAAACTGACTCTGCTGCCGATTGACAGCGAACACAGTGCTATCTTTCAGTGTCTGATGGGAGAAGAGCCAGAGCAGGTGCAGCGGATCATCCTGACTGCCAGCGGCGGTCCCTTCCGCTCTTTCACCCTCGAACAGCTCAAAACCGTAACCCTGCAGCAAGCTTTAGCTCATCCCACCTGGAATATGGGAACCAAGATCACCATCGATTCCGCTACTCTGATGAATAAAGGTCTGGAG
>MESS01000022.1:27100-27886 GCA_001771055.1 Caldithrix sp. RBG_13_44_9 | reverse complement strand
ACCTGCAGAAATTCCCCTGTTTAGCTATCGCCAGGGAAGCCATCAGCAACGGCGGATCCTGCCCGGCGGTGATGAATGCCGCTAACGAGGCGGCGGTGTCACGTTTCGTGAAAGGCGAAATTACTTTTACCGATATTCCGGTAATAATTGAAAAAACCATTCAAGCCCATCACCCGGTTCAGGAATTCACTCTGGACCAGATCCTGGAAATACATCACTGGGCAGTGTACTATGCCGGAAAAATTTAAATTAAAAGGAATTCAGGAAACAATTTTGGAAAATAAACATCTAATAAAGCGTACTTTTATGACAAAACCTGAGGTAATATAAATGATATATTTTCTTTCGATAATTTTCGTGCTCAGTATTTTAGTATTCTTTCATGAATTGGGGCATTTTCTCTTTGCCAAACTTTTTGGAGTACGGGTGGAGCGGTTTTCCATTGGTTTTCCTCCCCGGCTCTTCGGAGTAAAGCTGGGTGAAACCGACTATTGTATTTCAGCCATCCCGTTTGGCGGTTACGTGAAAATGGCCGGAGTGATCGATGAAAGCATGGACACTTCGCAACTGACCGGCGCCCCTCACGAATTCGGCTCAAAGAAATGGTGGCAGAAAACCCTGATACTGGTGGGCGGGGTCACCATGAATATGGTACTGGCCTGGTTTATTCTGAGCAGTCTGCTTCATATTAAAGGAGAGTCAATTGTACCTTCCACCACCATCGGAAATATTAGTGAAAACGGAATATCATATACGGCCGGTCTTAAAGTTGGGGATGAAATTCTA
>MESS01000022.1:15794-27092 GCA_001771055.1 Caldithrix sp. RBG_13_44_9 | reverse complement strand
TGATCTGCCGGTAAATTCCTGGAATGATGTGGTAGACCTTTATCTGGGCAATCTGGGAAAAGAAATGACATTCACCATCAAACGTGATGAGCAGGTTTCCGATATTGTTTTTCATAAAGATATCCTCAAAGAGCAGAATGCCGATCAGCTTGATATCTTTCCCCGTTTTCCCGCCATCATCGGAGACATTAATCCCAATTCTCCTGCCCAGGCAGCAGGTCTGCAAATGGAGGACCGGATTGCCAGTATTGCCGGCCAGCCAATAAACAGCTGGGATGAAATGACCAGTATTATCCGTGGTAATGGAGGAAAATCATTGCTGTTTGAAATCATGCGGGAAGGGGATTCCTTCAGTTTGAGCATCACCCCCGAGATTGTTTCGGAGATCGATGAAAGCGGAGTTGATCATATGGTTGGCAAAATTGGCATCGGCCCGTTTTTTGATCAGAAAAAATTAGCTCTACTGCCGGCGCTGGCAGAGGGATTCAACAAAACCATCTTCATTTCCCAAATGAGCGTGAAAGGGCTGTGGTGGCTGCTCAGTGGAAAAAAATCCGTTAAGGAGAGCCTAGGCGGACCCATCATGATCACCAAAATGGCCGGAGATTTTGCCAAAATCGGATTTGATTATCTGATGGAACTGATTGCCAACCTGAGTATCATGCTGGCTCTGATCAATATTCTCCCCATCCCGGCCCTGGACGGCGGACATATCCTGATTGTGGCTATTGAGGAAATCCGGCGGAAGCCGTTAACAACCAAAACCAAATTGAAAATTCAGCAGATCGGTATGGCTATTTTATTCGTGCTGATCATATTTGTGATGTATAACGACATTACCCGGATTCTATAAACATTTTTTGCAGTCAACCTGGTTACCCGGAATAATTTTGTTCCGGGTTTTTTATTTACGAGCTATTCATACTGCTGCTCTCAGTAAAAGAGCAGTATGATCACAATACCAGCCCTTTCATGTACTGATCCAGCTGGGAGAGGAACAGATCAATTTTCTCGCCGTAACCTTCCTCGTACAGCAGAAGACGCCGCAGATTAATTGCCTCCAGGTAAATCGTTTTCAACTTCTCCAGCAGCTGCTCCCGTCCTCCTGAGGCATTGCCCCGGGAACCCCAATTTTTTACCTGCGGCAGAATTGATTTCAGCTCTCCCTGTAATAGATAATATTTTGCATATCCCGCGCTTTGCATATTTTCCGGGAATTTTTGTACCCATATTTTTAATTCCAAAAAAATGGGGTCAAGATTTTCTTCATCCGTCAATTCCATTTCTAAGAGAAATGTTTCCCCCAGCCACAGCCTTAATTCCTGCCGTTGTGAAATAAGCAGACTGTCCCCGGTTGAACCACTATTCCGATCCAGAGTCTGTTTTAATTGAAGTCCCAGCTGATCTAAAACCTGCAATTTGGCCGGAGCCTTTTGAATCTCCGGCAACAGCTCAAAAATAATGCCAGCCCGCAGGAGGTGAAGCTGGTTAATGCTCCGCATATCATTCACCTTATCCTGTCTATCCAGTGCTTCCTGCGAATACTTCAGGGCTTTCTCAAGATTTCCCAGCTGATAATGACTGTCTGCCTGCAGTAATTTTATCTGAAAACAGCTGGCAGAAAAATCAGAACAATCCATGGAAGACTGGATGAGCTGCTCGTATTCCCCGCTATCGTGCAACTCCTTCGCTTCTTTATATTTGGTAGAAGCGCATCCCAGCATTAACACAATTATGCCCAGGATAAAATAGCAGCTTCGCCAGCCAAACGGAATACTCCTGAAGATTTTAATCATACCACCGCCTGTCTTTTTGTCTGAATCATATTCTAACCGGTCAATTCAAAACCGAAATTATATTCTCACCTTGGATGCCAATTATTCAAAAAATATATTACGACATTTTCGAAAATCAAGTGATGATTTCTCCCGGAGGAAATTTACTGATGACCAGTGGCGGCTTCATGAATCTCAGAATAGCGAAACACAAAACTATTTTATGGTTTTTAGCAGTTATTATCACCCTTGCTTCAGCGGTATACCAGAGAATGACCGGACCCACTTACCCGGTCCGCGGTAAAATAACCGTGGGAGACCAAAAGATCCCCTACAAATTCTTGCGCAGTGAAGTGACTGACCGGGACGCTAAAGTGAAACTAACCGTGGTAGATTCTACCATTAGTGGTTATATCATTTACAAACGGTACCGGTCGAACGACGACTGGTCAACAATACCGCTGGTCCGGGAAAAGGAGTTATTGACCGGTTATTTACCCAAGCAACCGGCGGCGGGCAAAATCATTTATTCAGTTCATCTGAGGAGGGGAACAGAGGAAGTTTCTTTAACCGGGACACAGCCCATCATCCTGCGTTTTAAGGGTGCGGTTCCGGGATGGGTGCTCATTCCCCACATCCTGATCATATTTTTAGCCATGCTGTTATCCAATCGCACCGCTCTGGAGGCACTGGATTCTTCCGGTCAATCTAAAAAATATATGCTTTGGACAATTGGATTCTTTCTGGCGGGTGGATTTATCCTGGGCCCGGCCGTTCAGAAATACGCCTTTAATGCCTGGTGGACCGGCATCCCTTTCGGCTATGACCTTACCGATAATAAAACCCTTATTGCCATGCTGGGTTGGTTGTGGGCCTGGTACAAAAACCGCCAGCAGCTTCGTCATCGCGGCTGGATTATTTTTGCGGCGGTGCTGATGTTGGGTGCTTACCTGATTCCGCACAGCTTGTTCGGTTCCGAACTGGATTATACCCGGATGCCCGGGGAGATACGACCTTAAACCACGCCAGAACATCCTGCACATCTTTCACAATTCCACCAAGAATAGCAGAATAGGGATCTTTTTCCCTTCTCCCGGTTTAACCAGCTGTTGAAAATTCTCTGGAAATTATCAACAACTGATTTTAAATACTGATTATTTCCTCAGACTGATTTTTATAAATTATCATTCCTGTTCTGCAAACAGGTATTCCAACAGGAAAAGGTAATTTCAGATGAATGGGAAGTACTGAACCGTATGCTCAAATTAAAATCGATTATCACCCATACTCCGGAATTTGAACAACTGCGGGAGCAGATTTTTTCGAACCGGATAGTCAGCATCAAAGGAATCAGTGGTTCCTTCTTGAGTTTTATCCTGAATTATGTTTTTGAATTATTTGAAAACAGTCTGTTGGCGATCATCCCAGATACCGAACGGGCAGAAAAATTAGCCGATGATCTGCAATCACTGATGCCCAGGAGCCGGGTTCATTACTTCCCGCAAGCCGAAACTTTACCCTATGACCAGGGCAGTTTCACTCCGGCTATCCATAGTGCCCGGCTGAACACCCTGGTTTCTCTGCTGGAAGAACCCGCTTCCATCATCATCACCACCCCGGTAGGACTGCTGCAGCAAATCAGTTCTCCGGAAGCAATCCGGAAACAGGTGAGCTACCTGAAAGTGGGTGATACCGTCGTCCGCGACTTTCTGATTGAATGGCTGGTGGAATCAGGTTTCGAGCGGATGCCGGCCCTGGAAGAGATCGGTCAGTTCAGTGCCCGCGGCGGTATTGTTGATGTCTTTTCCCTGGAAGCCGAAGCGCCCTACCGGATTGAATTCGCGGACGATCAGATCAACTCCATCCGGGAGTTCGAAATTCTCTCCCAGCTGTCGATCCGGCAGGTTAAGAATATCCGGATCGTTGGGAAATCAACCGATCAGGCACCCCGGGCCAATCTGTTCCAATACCTGAAACCCGGTTCACTCGTTTTCTGGGATAATGCTGAGCAGGCCGGAAATATGATCAGGGAATGGTTGATCCATGCCGAAAGGATTTTCCAGGAGAAGCCGGATCTGCCCCCGTCCTGGTATTTGTCAGAAGAAGCAATTCAGCAATTGTCAAATAATTTCCGGCAGATATTTCATGCCCGGTTGCAGCCTTCCACCACTCAGATGGTCAATTTCCAGGTTCAGGCACCACAATCCTTTCAGGGAAATTTCAAACGGTTTTTAAAATATCTGGAAGATCGTCTGGGACGGAATCAGAAAAATCCTTTTCCGTTGTATATGGTTTTCGATACTCCGGCACGACGGGAAAGACTGGAGGAGATTATTTTGGCCGAAACGGGCTGGCTGCCACCCATTAAATTTATCCAGGGAGATATTCATAACGGCTTTTACCTGCCGACAGTGCCGCTGGAGGTTTTAACGGAACATGAAATATTCGACCGGATAAAAGCCCGTAAAAACCGCCGTAAACCCCGGGTTTCCGGCAGCATCATCCGCCAGTTGAACAGTCTGAAATTTGGCGACTATGTGGTGCATATCGATTACGGAATTGGCCGCTACACCGGGACCGAACGCATTCAGGTGGGGGGAGTAGCGAAAGATACCATAAAAATAGAGTATGAGAATAAAGACCTGCTATATGTCAACCTCGATAAGCTCAATCATGTCCAGAAGTATGTAAGCGAGGAAGGATATCAGCCTCCCCTCACCCGTCTGGGAAGTGCCGAATGGGACCGTACCAAGGAGAAGACCCGCAAAGCGGTGGAAAATATTGCCAAGGATCTGGTGCAGCTGTACGCCAGCCGCATCAGCAGCCAGGGCACTGCCTTTCCTGCAGACAGCGTGTGGCAAAAGGAACTGGAAGCTTCCTTTATCTATGTGGATACGCCGGATCAATCCCGTGCCACCCGCGAAGTAAAAGAGGACATGGAGCGCAGTAAACCAATGGATCGTCTGCTGTGCGGCGATGTAGGTTTTGGTAAGACCGAAGTGGCGGTGCGGGCTGCTTTCAAAGCGGTGAATGACAGCAGGCAAGTGGCTTTCCTGGTACCCACCACTATTCTGGCACAACAGCATTATTACACCTTGCGGGAACGCTTGCGAAACTATCCGGTGAATATCGAAGTACTCTCACGGTTTCGCAGCCACGGGGAACAGAAAAAAACGCTGCAGCGGCTGGAGAACGGGGATGTGGATGTGATCATCGGAACCCACCGCCTGCTATCCGGTGATGTCAGGTTCAAGGAATTAGGGCTGCTGATTGTTGACGAAGAACAGCAATTCGGAGTGAAACACAAAGAACAACTGCGCAAATTTAAGGTTAATGTGGACACCTTAACCCTTTCAGCTACACCGATTCCCCGCACTTTACAAATGGCCCTGATGGGAGCCAGAGATCTATCGAATATTGATACTCCTCCCCAAAACCGCTTACCGATCATCACCGAAATCTGTACCTGGGATCGCGATCTGATTTACCGGGCAATCAGTTACGAACTGGGCCGGGGCGGACAGATATTTTTTGTTCATAACCGGGTACAGACCATTGGGGGAGTGGCTGAGCTGCTGAAACAAATCAACCCTCAGGCCAGAATCGGAATTGCCCATGGACAGATGCGGGAAAGGGATCTGGAAAAAGTAATGAACGAATTTTACAGCAAGAAAATCGATCTATTACTCGCCACCATGATTATAGAAAATGGATTGGATATCCCGAATTGCAATACCATCATCATTAACCGGGCGGATCAGTTTGGTCTGGCGCAGTTATATCAGCTGCGCGGCAGAGTAGGCCGGTCGGATCGTCAGGCTTACGCCTATTTAATCGTACCTCCGCACGACCGGTTAAATGACACGGCCCTGAAGCGGCTATATGCCATCGAGGAATTTTCAGATTTAGGTTCGGGTTTGAAGATCGCTCTCCGGGACCTGGAGATCCGGGGAGCCGGTAATTTACTGGGACACCAGCAAAGCGGGTATATCAATGCGATAGGATACGATCTTTATCAGAAGATCCTGCAGGAATCAGTCCAAAAGATCCAGGAAGATACCCTGCCTGAGCAGCTGCTCAACCGACGCATTCCGCAGGTGGATGCTACGGTAGAAGTAGAGGTGGAAATCTTTATCCCGGATGATTACATCCAGTCCGGAAACGAAAAAGTGCTGATATATCACCGCCTGCTGAATTTAGACAGTCTGGTTTCCATCGATAACCTTTTAAAGGAATTGCGTGATCGTTTTGGCCCCCCGCCACCGCCGGTTTTAAATCTGATCGAAATGGTTAAAATTAAGAAAATGGCCGGACAGCATTATATCAAAAAAGTCAAAATCCATAAAAACAGGATGATTCTGACCCTGGATAAACAAATCAGCGAACAGGATTTCTTCATCGAACAAGAACTTCCCCGTTATATCAACCAGAAAATGGCTCCGCTGCAATTCAGTCAGACTGAGGGGCTGAAAGTGATTGTTGAACTTAAGGGCAGCAACCCTGCCGAATACCTGGTCTTTGCAAAAAATTTCTTGCAAAATCTTTGATCCACCAATAAGTTTATCAGTTTATTTTGCAATGGTCAAGAATTGAATTACTTTAGCTGATCGGAGGTTTTAATGTTTACTATTCTATTCCGCTTTCTGATTTTGGTCTCCTTAACAATCATTCTGGTCTCAGCCTGCAGTGAGTCCCCCGAAGTGGTGGGAAAAGTTGGCGGCGAGCGTATCAATCTGCAAGAATTCCAGGAAACTCTGCGGTCAGAATACCGTGATAAGAAAACGAATGAGATTTCCTTTGAAGAAAGAAAAAAGGCCCTGTTGAAAGCCCTGGAAAGCCGGGTGAAAGTTGTAAAAGCTAAAGAACTCAATCTGCAGGATAAGCCAGAATATAATGAGTTTATAGACATTCGCCAGGACCGGATCCTTGCCAGTAAATTACCGGACATCCTTATTACCGATAAGTTTGTCACTGAAAACATGATCCGGGCTTACTCTAAATTACAGACGACCAGACCCCGTGTTATCCTGCTGTCCCTGGGCTTTGAGGATTCAAAATATCTTAAAGCACCGCGCAGTCTGGATGAGACGATCAAACTGGCAGAGTATGTTCTTAAGCAGATTCGCAACGGAACAAACCTGATGAACTTAACCGAACAGTATTCGGATGATGAAAATGGCCGGAAGATGAGAGGGATCTACGATCCGTTTTCACCGGGAGTTTTTGATCCGCAACTGGATATTGAACTCAGTATGGCCAAAGAGAACCAGTTACTTGGCCCCATAAAAACTCCCCGGGGTATCTTTATCGCCCAGGTGATATCCCTGAATCCGGTGGAAGCCGGACTCCCGGTGGGAGGGGAAAAAGACCGCATCAAATGGCAGATTTTTAATAAATTCTACCGCCAGGAGGGAGATCAGCTCCATAAAGAGCTGACTGAAAAATTTAAGACAGAATTAGGCTGGGAAATTTCTGACAGCGGAATCGAACAGTTTCTGGCAGCGATCCAGGTCTGGTCACAAGGTCCTCAGCCCAGTGACAAATCCTTCACTGATGAACAACGCGCCATTTATCTGGGGAAGGTTGGGAAAACGACTATCACCGTGGGATCTTTTATCAAAGAATTCCAGGGATCATTTTCGTCCAATTATATCCGGATGAACAATCCGGTCGATATGAAGAAAGTATTGGTGGACTATAGTGAACGTTATCTTACCTGGTTGATCAAAGCGAAGGAACATAAAGTACAGGAACTGCCGGATGTTCAATATCAGATTAACAAAGTCGAGAACGAAAGACTGGCGGAGTTATTAGATAAATATGAAATTCAGGAAAAATCCACTCCAACCCCCGAAGAAATTGTTTCCTATTACCAGGCCAATCAGTCTAAATACCTGGAGCCGAAGAAAATCCGGGTCTGGGAGATAGCCATAAAAGACCAGGAACAGGCAGCGAAAATTTATAAAAAAGCAGTGAACAATTTTTCTGATTTTGAAAATCTGGCTCAGCAATATACCGAAAAAGCAAGCATGAAAAACCGTAAGGGGGACCTGGGCTATCAAAATGCCGGTTCCCCGCGCAGTGTAATCAAAGCGGCCTTCGAAGCCGGTGAGAATAAAATAATTGGTCCACTGGAAGAAAATAATTTCTTCTATATTATCAGGACCGGAGATATCCAGCCGGAACGTCAGAAAACTTTAGCTGAAGCGGAGCCAGTGATTAAAGCAGCCGTCCATAAGGAAAAACAGGATCGTTTGCGCCAGCAATTGATGAAAGATTTGCAGAAGGAATATATTTTCTGGATCAATGAACCTTTATTAAGAAAACTCTCATAGGCGATATATGTCAAGAAAACTAAGAATATTTTCAGTTCTTATCCTCCTGAGCTTCGGTATCTATCTGAACTGCCGGAATAATTCGGTACCTTCCATCGAGATTGTGGCTAAAGTTGAAGGAGAAACTCTAACCCGCGAAGAATTATTGCGCTGGCTGCCCCCTAATTTACCGGAAGATCAGAAAGCAATTCTCGCCCGGCAGTATATTGACCGCTGGGTTCAAAAAAGTGTTCTGGCCCAGGCCGCCAAGGACGATGGAATTAAACTGTCGGTCTATGAAAATTGGTCACTGGACTTCCTGCAGAAGGAAATGCTTTCCCAGAAATATTTTACCGCCAAGCTGCCCCGCGATATCATTATCACCGATCAGGAAATTTCCACTTACTATGATCAGAATGTCCAGCAGTTTATCCGGAATGAGGATGAAGTCCATTTGATACAGCTGTATTTAGATAATCTGGATCGGGCGATTGCTGAAGAGATACGGGAACAGGGCAACCTGCTGGAAGTGATCAAAAAGAATTATCTGGATTCCCAGCCCACCCGGATTGTCGAGAGAAACGGAGATCTGGGCTATGTGACGATTAATTCCCTGCGGAAAGAAATTATCCGCCTGGTCAGGAGCGGTAATACCGGTAAGATTTACGGTCCGATAAACATGGAAAACGGTTATTACTACTTTCAGATGATGGATAAACAGGCCGGCGGCACTTTTCGCAGTCTGGATCTGGTAGAGGAAGAGATCAGGCTGCGGCTGGTTGCCATGCGACGCCAGAAACTGACTGAAGACCTTGCCCAGCAACTGGTGGAAAAAGCGAGCGTTAAAATTTTTCCGGAACATATTAAATAATTGATCGTGGTTAAGTAATAATGGATTGTTAATCAGACAAAGGAAACATATGCCGAAAGTCTTCCGCTGGATTTTCCTGCTCCTGTTTATATTTGCCTCTCATTCCACCGCCCAGCAGTTGTTTGATGGAATTGCAGCGATTGTGGGTGACGAAATCGTCCTGATCTCCGATATCAATGCACTGATTACCTCCTATGCCTTTCAGAACCGGATTGATATTACCAAGCAGCCTGATTTGTATCAGCAATTGGGGAAAGAGTTCCTGAACCGCTTAATTGACCAGAAACTTCTTCTGATCAAGGCAGATGAAGACACCATTCAGGCTGATGAAGACCGGGTGGAACAGACGCTGAATCAGCAAATGGATTATATGCTGCAACAGGCCGGTTCAGAAAAAAAACTGGAAGAATACTATTCCTCCCCGATTTTCAAAATAAAGAGCGATCTGCGAAAAGAGATCAGTAATCAGATGAGGATCAGCATTTTGCGGGAAAAAAAATTCGGCATTATTAACATATCCCGTAAGGAAGTAGAAGTATTCTACCAGACGTACCAGGACAGTCTTCCCAACATGAAATCCAGCGTCGATATCAGTCACATCCTGTTGCAGGTGACACCCAGTGAGAGCAGCATTAAAGAAGGGTATGAAAAAGCTCTTACCATCCAGAACAAATTGAAGGAAGGGGAAAATTTTGCCGATTTGGCCCGGAAATACTCCGAGGATCCGGGGTCGGCTGCTAATGGGGGTACTCTGGGTTTCGTATCCCGCGGAACTTTAGTCAAAGAATTTGAAGAGGTCGCCTTTGGGCTGGAACCAGGACAGATCTCAGATATCGTTCAGACCCAGTTTGGATTCCATATCATCCAGCTGATCGAACGGCAGGGTGAGAGAATCAGTGTGCGGCATATTCTGGTTCAACTCAAACCCACCGCTGATGATGAAAAAAGAGTGATTGAAAAGCTGAATCAGATCAGAGAAACGGTAATAAATGGTGATTCCACTTTTGAAGACCTGGCCGTAAAACATTCAGCCGATCCCAATATTCAGAAAGATCGGGGACACCTGGGAGTATTTGAAGAGGGAGGATTTCAAATCAAAGAATTCGAAAGTGCCATAAAAAATTTGAATACCGGTGAGATCAGCCTGCCCTTTCGTACCGAATTCGGCTACCATATTGTTATGCTGAACAAGCGCAATGAGGCCCGTCAATTTACTCTGAAAAATGACTGGGAACAGATCGAACAATGGGCCTTACAGGATAAACGAGAAAAAGAGTTTTCCAGCTGGTTAGCACAACTTCGCAGTGAAATTCCGGTGGTCATAAGGATCGATCTGTAAGCGGTTCTATCAAGTGCTTATGATCTCCTGGCAGAAAAAACGGCCCCAGCGGCAGGAAATAATTACTCAATGGCTGGAACTCTATCCGCGGCAGAGGATGGAGTATACTCAGGGCGATGGCGGCCGGATTGTATTACTTATTCCACATTCCCGGAACTGGTTCACCCGGAAATTTCTCCCCACTCCAAAAAACCCTGCCCAGAGGATTCATCTGGATGAAATTGGATCCTTTGTCTGGCTTCATTTCGATGGCAAACATACTTTAGAAAAGATATCCCGGATGGCGGAAGAAAGATTTGCCGAAAAAGTTCAGCCGGCTCAGGAACGGATCGTATTGTTTACTCAGCAGATGTATAAACAGAAATTCATTACCATGCACGCCCGGCAATTCAATGAATCCATCCCTCCAATAAAATAACACCCTTTCCTTCCATGATCTTTTCCCAATCCTTACCGCCAGCTACTGGATTTTTTGTTGAATTTTTATCCGCTTATTGGGATCCTGTTTTCCAACCCAGTGGATAAATCGATTCATATCCGGATGTTTTTTTAATTGATCAAGGGTATTCAATTCCCGGGCCAATTGCCAGTTGGAGAACAATGAATGAATCATTCCATGGCAGGCTTTACATATGGCGACGACCTCTTTCCCGACCCCGTCTCTTGATTTAGGAATCAGATGATGAATGGTGTGTTCATCCACTTTCCGTAAACACAATTCACAGATCATATCCCGCTCTGAATAAAGCCGAGTGACTTACTTTTTTTTATTTTATTTTCAGGATTTGACCGCGATAAAATTTGATAATATTCAACTGCGAATTTACCCTGGGCTTAACGCCGAACTGGATGTTTTCCAGCATCCCCTGATAGAGACCGCCTTTAGCCAGTTTATCACGGTAGGCCCCGCGATTGATTCCCGGCTCATATTGCGAAATCATCCATTTGCCGATATCATATCCCAACAGGTGATACAGTTCCGGAGTCTCCTGCATCTGC
>MESS01000022.1:15087-15762 GCA_001771055.1 Caldithrix sp. RBG_13_44_9 | reverse complement strand
CCAGGACTCGGTATCGAAATAACCCGCTGTCATATAAATTAAACCATCCAGATATACCCGCTGCTGAGCCAGGATCTCAGAATTGTTCCAACCCTCATTTCCCAGCAACTGGGTTTGAATATTCTGGAAAGCAAATTGCGGGGCAATGTACGGAATATATTCCGGATAGGTGGCAATAAATAACGCATCAATACCGGCGGAACTTACCTGAGTAGAATCTATTTCCCGCCTTCCTTCATCAGAAAATAAAGTTTCGGTGAGATACTTTTTAAAATTTTCCTGCAGGGCTTCTTCACTGAGAGTGGAATCCACCGTCAGCATTGAATCGCGGAAAGTAAGGTAAAATCCCTTATGCCGAATGATTTTAAACTGCCGGGTAAAGTCATTGGTATCCTCATAATACCACTGTTTTTCGACCATTTCCCCATTGTTCTCAACCACCGCTTCCTCAAATCCCTTTATCATTGACATTCCATATTCATCTACCGGAGCCAATGTGGCAAAAGTTTTAAGGCCCAACTCTTTCACAGCATATTCCGCCAAAAATCGACCTTTGATCTCAGCATCCGGATTGATCTGGAATGCATAAGGGCTGATGGCCGCCAAGCCTTGCTGGGAACTGAATGGGGAAATAAATGGGAAGTATTCATAACGGGAGAGCAAAGCCAAGGTAGT
>MESS01000022.1:14926-15062 GCA_001771055.1 Caldithrix sp. RBG_13_44_9 | reverse complement strand
ACCACTGCCAACGGCTGTTTCTTGGCCAGAAACTCCATGGTCATTTCAATTGTCTCCAGGATGGTGTTGGCGGCAGATATGGTATCCACTGTCACGGTTTTCTGTTTATCCCGCTGAGAGAATTCATAAGCCGCAT
>MESS01000022.1:14111-14824 GCA_001771055.1 Caldithrix sp. RBG_13_44_9 | reverse complement strand
CGCGCAATATTTCCGAGGCAACTCCGGCATAAAAATGATAAGGATAGGTCTCTAAAAATTTTTCCAGACGGTATTCTCCCTGCTCAACCTCCCCGGCATTGATCAGTTTTTTGGCCTGAACGATCTCTACTAATCCAGTGAATATCTCATCCGGATATTTCCTGCTTAATGCCGAAATCTGTTTCTCATTCAGGAACAGTTCCAGAGTATGAAAAACATCATCCCCGGCTGTTTTTTTCAAACGACTGTCCTGGCCATGATAAATAATCCACTGCCAGTCATCTACTGCCTCAGAATAGTCCTGTTGACGATAACGGATGTTGCCTCTCAAAAAATAGATATCATCCAGATATTCACTGTCATGATATTTCCCGATGAAATCCTCGATCACCAGCAGGGCTGAGGGGTAATCTTCCAGTTTATAGTATGATTTTGCCAGCATTAATCTGGTGGTTGTCTGCAAAGGTGAGTCAGAGTAATTCTTCAAAATCATGAAGAAAGTCCGCTGGGCATCCGGGTACTTTTGCTGACGATAGAATTCCACTCCCTTATTAAAAAGCTGTCGATCCTCAGTTTGTGCCATTACCGAAACAATCAGAAAAAACAAAATCAGCAGGCTGCTGGATATAGCTCCCTTATTCAAAAATAGATCCTCCGTTATCTCAAATTCAAAATTTAAATTTTCCAAATTTAAACGAATAAAACAGTTATGT
>MESS01000022.1:8013-14099 GCA_001771055.1 Caldithrix sp. RBG_13_44_9 | reverse complement strand
GGCCCCCCTTCTGTAATTCTTTTTGCAAGGTTTGACGAAATTCTAACTTTTGTTTTTTTCCAGTTAACGCTGGAAATAAAATTCTTCTGGCAGCATAGGGAAAGACTTCCAGGGTGGCGAATCCCTGGGCTGTTAAAAAATCATTAAGGAGAAAGCAGCGGAATACCCACTGCCGCACAAAACTGTTCCTGGATGTCACAAAGCAGCGATATCCGTTTTTATTAAGCAGATACTCACAGTAGCGCCCTTTTATTCCTCCGGTCTGCCGGTGCCCGCACTTCTCAAACTCAGAAGTAAAACAGCAGCGCCCCAATTCATGCGGCGGCTGCAATGGACCATCAATACCAACGTACTCCAGCTGCTGCTGAAAGGGGGTTAGTATTTCAAGTATTTCTTCAAATGATTTCCATCTGCCAAGGTAATGCATCCGTTTGTCTCCGTCAATCAAGCACAATCCGGAAGATTTTTCTGGGCTGGCCGACGGATCCAATCCGGCAAAATATTTTCTACGACTCAATTTTTTGAGTCCACTTAAGGCTTTTCACCGCCTCCGCCACATTTCGAATCTCCATGATTACCGGAACCTTTACCTTGTTATTCCTGAAAAATGTTTCAAAGTCTATTACTCCGTCTTCAACCGAGTTATGCAGGTCTTCATGGCCATTGTTGTTATGAATGTGCAACTCTACCAGACTGTTTCGGATATTCCGGTAATACTGCGAAATATCCAGGCCATGAAGATGAGCATGCGCCACATCCAAAACCGCTCTGACCTTTGGATGGTTTACCCTCTTTATTATATCTTTATGATGCTTCCAGTGATACACCAGCAAAGGATTACGGTTGGGAGGGGAGTTCTCTAAAGCCAGACAGATGTTTTTAGCAGCCGCATAATCTCCCAAAACCTGCAGATTTTCCACCAGATTGGATCGGGCTAAATTCCATAATGTTTTTATACCTGCTGCATCATAGTGCATAGACCCGGCATGAATCACCATGGTTTGGGCATTAATCTTCTGTCCCAAATCGAGATACCTTCGGTAACACTGCAGGGTTGCTTTTTTCAAATAACTGTTAATCGTTGAAAGATTGATATCATAAAACGTGGCATGCAGGGTTACCGACAGACCGGCTTTCTCAATAGTATTACCGAAAAAACGAATATCATTTTGGCTGAGATCTTCCGGAGAAAAAAAGGGTCTTTCTCCCCGGATCTCCAGATACTGCAGGGGAAATTGCCTTGCCAGCCCGATTATTCTGCTAAAATTTCGGCGATTTCTAAAAAAACAGGTTAATCCCCATTTGATCATCTTTTACTCCTGTTAAACTTTAAGTAGCGAAGTAAAATACATGTCCAGCAGCAATATAAAAATAGAGCACAGGTCTGAAAAAATCATTTATTAGAAATCTTCAGCGAGAAAGAACAGTGTGAACAAATAATTCTAAAATCTCAAATATAAAATTTAATATAAAAAAAGGGACATTCCGGAGAATGTCCCTTGGGGGAGACCAGAGGATTACCTCAATGGATCAATGCGCAATTCCGCCAAAAGAGTATTCTAAATTCCCGTTAGGTCCAGCGGTTCTGATTTTGACGCTTACTTGATTTACCTGACTGGTATCGGGCTCGGAATCAATCAGGGAAAATCCAAAAAAGGTCCAGGCGGGACTCTGGGTGTCCGGCAGAGTCAGATCGGTATTACCGACTGCTTCCACATTCCCGCTTTCCACACTTACCGAAATGCTGGTTCCCCCGGCCAGCGGATTATCATTTTGATCCGAAATCCGGTAAGCAAAATACTGGCTGCCGCCATTGGGAACATCAATCACCGTGGGATTGACCGAAATCTGCGGGACTCCCGAAAATAAAACAATTGCTAAAGCTTCTATCTCATTTTGATTTTCGTCAGCTGTTCTTCCAGTGATAGTGGCAAATCCGGCCCCATAAGTCGGATGAATCGGTTTAGGAGCTGCCGACACCAGGCTGACCGAGGCCTGTCCTAATAAGTCAGTAAAAGCCGATCCTTCGATCAGACCTCCGGTAGTGGTGAAATATACCGCCGTTTCAGGTTTAACTGGATTACCATATTTATCACCGACATAGGCCGTTATCCGGTCGATTAAACCATAAATATTATAACCCGGGAAATTAAGTTTCTCCACCGCCAGACTGAAATGAACAGAATCGGGTAACCCTCCATGAATGGCTACCGCTACCGGCATCGAACGCAAGGTCTGAGTGCCGATACTCACTTCGGCAATCATTTGCACCACCCCGGATTTAGTGCCGCTAAACAGGCTGGTTTTCGCCAAACCAGCTGCTCCGGTAGTGGTACTGGTGGGAGAAATGAATACTCCCTCCCCGGGATTAGAGCCAAGAATGAAATCAACATCAACAGAATGCTGTAAATCAACCGGAATCCCGGAGGAATCCTGCACCTGGAAAGCTAGCTCCGCTACTTCCGGAGAACCGCTTTCCCGCACTCCGATACTGTTGGGATTTACCCCGTATAAGATGATGCTGGCCGCCTCGCCGCTGGTAATAGGGGTGGAGGCAGTCGGTTCCAGCGCCATGGATATATCACTAATGGTTCGTCCGGGAGTTGCCAGTACCAGCAGGGTGTCCGAGATAAAACTTTCTTTGAAGGCCCGCAGTTGTATTTCCACTGCTTCTTGTACTTCAATTTCCAGTCCAAAAAATCCACTGGCATCGGTAAAAGTAGATATTTCAGGATATTCCAAAACCACTACCACCGCATTTACCACCGGATCAAGAGTTTCGGAATTGATCACCTGACCGTTCAGAATGGCTAGATTTTTATTTACATCGGCCGGATTATCACATCCCCACATTAATAATAAGATAACAATAAGCAAAAGACCGGATACAATAGATTTGTTCATCTTTTTATCTCCACCAATTTATTTTTGCAAAACTTGATTCTTATAATATTCCAGATGTTTCTGCATGGCCCGGTGGTAATTTTTCATGAGATCATTCTTCTTAGTGGCCCGCATCTCAAAACGGTCAGTCAAATTGGGCAGCATATCGGCCTTCAGCAGGATCAACAATTCCTTCTTTGTAATATTTTTCGACTCATAGCCAAATACGTAACGCAGTCCGAAGAACCACCAGGGCAGATCTTTCAGGAAGGGTATACCTTCCCGGAGGTTCCCCTGTTCATTCAAGTAGAGGCCGCCAATAACAGTCTCTTCACCATCCAGCAGCATGATATCAGTTTTCGCCTGGGTTTTTAAAATTTCCAGGCCAGTCTCACCCTGCTGGGAACTGCTGCGTTCCACCTGCAGTTGCATTACGCAAAAATCGATAGAATCACGCCGTAAAATCCATGGCCGCACATCAATAATGGAACCGGTGGACACAAATTGAGTGAGGGTATTCCCGGCAAAATCCTGCACGGTGGTGGAAACATCCGTACCCACCTGAATCCGGCCCTGTCCACCTGATTTTACCGTCACTTGCGGACTGGCGATGATTTCTCCCATATTGTCCGACTCCAACGCCTTGAAAGTAGCGACAATGTCACCCCAATCCATTTCCGGTGCTAAATCCAATTGAAAAAGTCCAGTTTTAGTCTCAGCGGCTGTCATCGTCGCTGTTGCATTGATTTCCCCATCTTTAAAAATCTTCCAGCTCATGCCAGCTTCCCGGATCTTGGAGAGGTTGGTCTCAAAAAAGACCGCATTGATGATGACCTCCCGGCTGTCGAACTCCGCCAAATACTTGCGCTCTTCGGCGGTCAGATCTTCACCACCGGCTTTTGCTTCGGTAAGCGACCTGACCTGGATATAATCTCCATATTCATCATACCACAACTCATGGGAGCGCAGGATCAGTTCAAAGGCATCCAGCCAATGCATTTTGTCAATATCCTCGCCAATAGGGAAACTCCTGGCTTCCGGATCAATAATAATTTTCCCGACAAATTTTTTACTCAGATCGTTGAACAGCTCCAAGGCTTGCGGGAAGGTCATGGTGCGGGAGAGAGATATCATCTCCTCCGGTGCCTTGTAAACATTACGCAACTCTTTAATCTGCCGACGATTTTGACCCACCAGAACTTGTGACCCCAACAGGATCACTAAAAAGACCGAGATACATAGTTTGTTATTCATGATACCTTTTCCGATTTTTTATTTACCTTTTCCTTTTCCTTTAGTCTCTTCTCCAAATCTGAGGTATAGAGAAAATTTTTCAACAATACCGCCTTTATTTAAAATGAATTCTGCTTCATTATTATCGGCATCGATTCGTCTCAAATAGCCTAAATAAACTCTATCCCCTTCTTTTAAATCATGGATCACTCCATCTGCATCAGACAGTAATATCCGGTCATTGACGATGGCCTTGAGATCGGCTCTCTCCACTTCCGGCAGACTATCCGCATTGGCTGGGAGATTATTATATATGAAAGGATAAAATGGATTGGTGGCCTGCGGTACTCTTACGCTGGCCAGCGTCCTTTTAATCGGCGGGAGATCCTGTACATCGGCAAATAACGCCCAGATTTCCATCTCAAACGGGATGATAATCTGGTACATCATGGTTTCTTTATCTTTACTCTCCACCATCCGCAGATTCAACCTCTCAATTTTGTAGAACAGTGGTCCTTTCTCCAGATAGGTAATGAATTCATAGATAACATAAAACGGCCCTTCCCCCTTGATATTGTAGACATTATATTTGTACCCTTTCCCTTCACTGGTCCCTTGAAATAAAATGTCGAAATCCAGCATGCCGCTGTATTCCAAAATAGAGATCAGGTAGCGATAGGATTCGGCGGGAGTAACAGCCGGAACTACCCGTTTATCCAGATTGGCCAAACGCTGTTCTTTTTCTTTGATGATCTTATCAATATTATTGTATTCTTGCTCTATTCCTTCCAGACTGACAATTTCCTTTCGCAAGGAAGCAATCTTCTTCTCTGCATCCTTAATTTGGGCAGGATAGTGATAGAAAACGATGTATCCGCTGATCCCGCACAACAGCACGCAGAGCACCCCTAATACAATAATGTTCCGCAGTTTATAAGACAATTTGGATCTCCTTTTTTATTCTGTTGGCAATTGCGAATTCATTTCAAACTGATAAACTGTTCTTTCCCGGATCGATTGCACTAACACACTTTTTAAATCTCCATTACTCATAGCATTCGAGAAAAGAGGAATCCGGTCTTTGAAAATTGAATATCCCCGCAGGATTACATTGTTTTCACTTCCGGGTGTCACTTCTGTTAACCATATTCGACCGATTCGATCCTGATTCTTAGAAAGTTTAAATAAAAATTTATTCCACCTTTCGATCCCGACCGACATGTCATCCACCACCCCAAAGGCTTTTTGATAATTTTCCAAAACTTGCCGCTTTTGGTTCAATCTGGATTCAATATCCTTCAGATAGGCTAGTTCTTGTTCATTCATCCGTCTCTGGGAAATTATATCAGTTAGTTGTTTCTGCTGTTCAATCACTTTAACAGTAGCCAAGAAACTAACCGCCGGCAGGCTGAATAACAGAATCCAGCCAATAAATCCCAATTTGAATCGTTTCTGGCTCTCCCGATAGGTATGAGGTAGCAAATTTACAGCATAGTTGTAGCGTTCTTTATTCAGCGCCGCTCGCCAGGCTGAACCGATTGCAACGGCATACTTGGAGACATTGAGTTCATCATTAGACAATTCTAAATTGGGCAGACGCAGGTAATCGATCTGGATATTCTGCGGGAGTTTTTCCTGTAAAAATTCTTTCAAGTTTACCTGATACGCTTCCCCGGTAAGAATAATGTTCTGTACTTGCGGCAGGTTTAAATTATCCTGTTCCAGCAGAATTCGGCTGTAAATGGTATGGGTAATGTTCTCTGAATCAAGTCCCGCCCCGATGATGTAGGAAATGTTATATATCTCGTGCCCCTTCATGAAGATGAGCCGGCTGTATTCATTCCCCAGATAAACAATGATGGTTAAATCCTGTTCATCAAAGAAATAGTTCGCATTCACCAGATTTACCAGTGCAGTCTCCGCACTTTCCACAAAGGCAATCTTGGGAAGAACCCGGCGATTCTCACTCT
>MESS01000022.1:7331-7931 GCA_001771055.1 Caldithrix sp. RBG_13_44_9 | reverse complement strand
ATAAAAAGCATCAGGATGGGAAAGTTCATATTCGGTCCTTTCCCGGGAGACTTCTTCCATTACCCGCTTTTTTAATTTATCGCCCTGCAGTCCCCAGTCGGTGCCAAAATACATGTAATAGATCTGCGGCTCGGCAATGGCAATACCCATCTGGAATTTTTTTGAGGGATACTGGTAGAGAACCCGTTGTAACACTTCAATATTGTCATAATTCCCAGTATCTTTCTCGGTGATGGTAAAGGTTTCTTCATGATTGTCCTGTATTTCTTCACTCCCCATTCCCTTCGAGAGGTCAGAAATATCAGTCATGGCATCGGAGAAAATTTCTTTTTGAACTTTGACTGTTTCCAATGCCTTGGCCATTTTGACCACCTGACCATCTACCAGCTGTAAGCGATTGCCCTGCTGGGCTAGACAGACCACATGCAGATAATGTCCTTCCACAAATAAACCCACTGACATTTTTCCGGAAAATTCATTGTACTTCGCCATAATTTTTGTCCTATTTCTTTTATACCAACTTTAATATTTGCTGAATTCTTCGTTTATTATTGGCAAAATTAACTGCAGAATCGGCAGTGATTTTACGTTCAAAATAGA
>MESS01000022.1:1873-7316 GCA_001771055.1 Caldithrix sp. RBG_13_44_9 | reverse complement strand
GCTCCAAGGTCATCATTCCCCATTCCTGACCTTCACTGATCATCTGGTAAATTTCATTGGTATTATTATTCTTGATGGCAGCGCGAATAGATGGGGTCATCACCATTATTTCTTTGGCCAGAATCTGCTCTCCGGAAACAGTAGGAACTAATTTCTGGGAAAGAACCACCCGCAGTACATCGGCCAGACGGCTGCGGACCCGATCCTGTTCGATAGTCGGCACTTCAGCAATGATACGATCGATACTCTCTACCGCCGAGCCGGTGTGCAGGGTGGAGAAAACTTTGTGACCGCTGTCCGCCACCTCCAACGCTGCCATGATGGTATCCGGATCACGCATCTCACCGATGATGATGATATCCGGATCCTGTCGCAAGGCTTCAATAGTGCCCTGTTTAAAAGAGGTGGTGTCTCTGCCTACCTCCCGGTGACGCACAATGCACTTTTTAGGAGTATGCACAAACTCAATGGGAGCGGAGATGATAATAATGTGAGCTTGCATGGTCTGGTTATTCAAATCAACAATCGCATCCAGGGTGGTGCTCTTTCCGGATCCGGTGATGCCGGTTACCAGAATCAGGCCTTCCTGAGTATACTTTAGATGCAGATTTTTAGCCACATGCGGATGAAAGCCATACGATTCAAACTTGCGGGTGCGGGTTTCAATTGCCCTCATATTCAGTGACAGCGAGTTGAGGTCAAAGGCCACATTGGCGCGATTACGATAAATCTGCTTCTGACTGCTGCTGAAAGTGTAGGAAAAGTCGACATTGCGTCTTTGGTAAAGTTCTTCCCGCTGGGAGTCCAGCAGAATACTCTGAATTAAAATATCAAACTCGGTGGTTTCATAGCTACCTAAATCCGAAAACGGTTTTTTATCGCCCTGTACCCGGAACCACACTTGTTTATTGCTTCCCAATCCGCCCAGATCAATATCAGAAGCGCTCCGGCGGCGCATATCCTCCAGAAAACCATTTATTAAACTTCGCAATGCCAGGCGGTAATCGTTGGTCAGTGTCTTAATTATCTCATTTCCAATAAATATTTCTTTATCTATACTGAACAAGGAGGAGGGCACTTTACTCATCAGTTCCTGCAGGACTTTCTTGCCTCCCCTGACGATCTGCACTATATCCACTGCCTGGGTGATTTTCGGCTGCTGCGTTGGTTGCGATTTCACCTCCGGTTTCTTTTGATTGGTCACCACATGATCCATATCCATTATCCTTATCTCTTTAGAATTTTATTCCCACCAGGAAGCCAGACGGAATTTATTCGGAGTCAATACGAAATTAGGCGGATAAAAATTACCGCCCCATAATCTGGGATCATAACGCATGCGTTGCTGAAAACCTTTGATCACCGTACCACTGGAATTAGCTACCCCATGACAACCTGATTTATCTTCAGCCAGTGATCCCAGGAAATATTCTATTCCCACCGGACGGCTTCCCCAGTTCTGGGCCTCAAAACCGCCTTCAACACAAACCATACAGGCATCCACGTAAATATCTGTTTGATTAACTGCATTATCGGTGATGATGATATCATCTTGCGCTACCACTCCCAGGATATCGTCTGAATTGATATTGGTCATTGGATTATCTTTATAGCGGATATCCCCATCCAGCCAGACGTCCTTGGTGGTATAGAGCGTTACCTGGCCGTCCAGTACTCCTTTTATCCTTATATCTGCGGTAGAATAGATCACCCCATTGGGGGCGATAGCAGTCAGTGCGACGGTATCCGGTGGACTGGCTCCTACTTTCCGGATAACATCACCATTGGCCAGAAATTCAAAAGAGGTCACCTGATTATAGATGCATTTGGTGTTGGGGGCCGCGGCTCCGTTTCCTGCGATAGCAGCATTGACTAAATGCGTCATGTCGGTAGGAATGGACATATCAATCCCGATTTCCCAGCCGTCATGATACTCCGCCTTATTCTTCTTGCTGGCCGGATCGGGGCTAATTCCCTTATTAGCAGTCATTTTGCCATAAAAAACCGGTTTACCCAGAGTATGCATCACCGAATTATCATGCGAGGGTCCCCATAACGTACAACCAGTCACCCAAAAAAGTCCGGAAGAGTTGTTGGTAAACATAAAGTATTCGCTGATCGCTGTCCCGCCGCCCAGAGTAAAAAATGAAGACATGGTTCTCTCGCGCTTAACAATCGATTGCGTTTCACTGTCAAACAAATATCCCCAGGTTCTTACCGTAATCTTGGTAGTATCGGCCCCTACCGGAAAAATCCTGACCCGGGAGGTGCACTCATTGGCATGAATATAGAATGAATCATTGCTGGCGTGCTGATCCCACACCTTATTAATAGCAAAATTCATGGCACTGATAGCCGATTCATGAATCAAGGTCTCCACATATTGGGAGTTGAAATTATCCGCGGTGGCTAAAACATTACTGCTCATCCTGACCTGATACATGGAAAAAGCCAGAATGAAGCCAAATACCGTTAAAATTGCTCCTTTGCCTAACATTTTAAATTACCTCCGTGTATATGATTAACGTTTTAAGTTTTTCGAAATAAGCCGGGTCTGCCGCCAGTAGGAGGCCCGCAGCAGCCGCCGCAGCTCCTGTTTGCGAAAGTCTTCGTTGCCAATTTCATTCAACCGGCTGTCTACCCATTCTTTACTGAGAACTACCCTTGGATCATAAGCAGTAAGCGTCACTTCTACCATCCGGGTCTCCGACACAAAGGCTACCGGATTGCCCACCTGATCCAGATAGCGGAAGGCCTCAGGATTACCGATGATTCCAATGGACATTTCACTGGTGTAATTGGGAGAGATAAAAATTCTTCTGCGCACCTGATAGGTTACGATAACAGTATCATAATAGTCAATCGAGTCAAAAGGGACCACCTGGTATTCCACACTGTCCACAATATTATCAATGGAAAGACCAGTAATATTCATTTTGCAGTCCGGATCACTATTCAAATGAGCAAGAAATTTCAAACGGTTCGGTTGCGATATACTAAGAATGGTGGTCTTCTGAGCCTCGGGAATACCAAATCCCATTTTCCGCAGATCATACTGGATTATATCCGACATCCGGGCCAGATTCTGCTGGACAATGGCATCTGAATTATAGTTATAAAATTCTGTGGTGGCGGTATCGGTGGCAGACAGGGCGATGATTAATAAAAAACCGCCCACAAAGAGCCCGCCAATTAAATCCAAAATCAACGCCATGGTTCATTCCCTTAAATTATTAATTATAGAACCAGTAACTATTTAAAAAGCTTACCCGCAGGGTATCCCGGGTCTTCTCCGAGCCATAGGTCCGGTAAAGCAGTGGTTCTCCCGGATAATTATCTGTCACCGCAATGGTCATCAGTTTATGCCATTCCCTGTTGTGCGAATGCTCTAAAGAATCCGAATGCAAATTCACATACTCCACTGTAAACATTACCTTATATTCCACCCCGCTCAATCCGGTATCGATCGTCACATAATTGTTAAAATCATCAAAGTCATCAAACCGGCCGGAATCATTCGCTTCAGTCTGCAAGACGTTAGAAAAGTGGTTTAAAGTCTTCTCATGGCTGGTATCAGTTGTCACTTCATCAAAATAGAGCGCACTAGCCTGTTCGATATAGGAAGAAATAAGGGACAATGCTTCCAGGCGGTAGCGGTTCTGGGCTAACGATACATCATTCTCGTTAATGCTGGTGTTCAGATTCAGAACAGCCAGACTGAGTAAACCCAGGGCACCTAAGGTTAATAACATTTGACCAGTATTCATTTTATCCTCCCTGACTAATTAATCTTCGGTGGTTATTGCAGCAACTTCAGTCAAGTTAGTTAAACCCTGTTTAATGCGCTCCCGCCCGGCTGCCCGCAGGTTATGCATCCCTTCCTTGGCCATTTGTTCCTTGATGGCTTCTTCATTAATATCTATTCCGGTTTCAAAGATCAACCGCCGGATGGCTTTACTGAAATAAAGGGTCTCGTGAATGGCTGCCCGGCCTTTGTAGCCGTTGTGACATTTGCTGCAGCCTACCGCTTCATAGAAAACAGTTTTCTTAATTTCTTCTTCGGTAAAACCCAGACTTAAGGGAAATACCGGATCTATTTTTTGAATCGGTTTTTTACAATATTCACATAACCGTCGCACCAATCGCTGGGCGATAACAATATTGATGGCGTAAGCAATCAAAAAAGTTTCAACTCCCATTTTATACAACCGTGATACCGCGCTGGGGGCATCATTGGTATGCAGGGTAGAAAAAGTGAGGTGACCGGTATTGGCTAATTTAATACCGGTTTCGGCAGTTTCTTTATCACGGATTTCCCCCACCATCACCACATCCGGGTCATGGCGCAAAATAGAACGCAAGGCTCTTTCAAAATCATTTTTCGGGCTGATCTTGATTTGCCGCGCACCCCCAATGATATACTCTACCGGATCTTCAACCGTTAACACATTAATTTCCGGACGCATGATATAACTTAAGGCAGCAATAAGAGTGGTAGACTTACCACTTCCAGTAGGTCCGGTAACGATAATCATTCCCTGCGGCTTGGAGATGGCTTTAATAAAAAATTCTTTGGCGTTACCCTGAAAACCTAATTTCTCTAAATCGGTAATCACCTTGCGGTCATCCAGGATTCGGATGACAATACTTTCTAATTTCTGCTGGAATTCTTTCCCGACAATGGGAATCACCGACACCCGGTAGCGGATCATGTAACCATTCACTTTTCGCTGAATAAAACCGTCCTGTGATTTTTCGCGCTCAAAGCGGTCGATATTCTTTGAGCGGTCTTTTATCACTGCCGCTAACGCTTCCGGCCGCACACCTTCCTGCACGTGCCATCTCCTTAACTGCCCGTCCAAACGCATGTGGATTTCAGAGGTTTTCGGACCCTTGGGAATGACGTGAATATCACTGGCCCCTCTTCTCACTGCTTCTACCAGCATCCCTTCCACCAGGTTAACCAGCAGACTTTTATTGATTTCGGCTTCAATGGCTTCTTCATCCAGCGCTTCTTCATCCGTTTCCGCACCTTCAATCTCCATGGCCATATCGTCCATCTGTTTCAGATAGACGTTTTCATCAGGATTAATCTTCTCTATCAGTGCATCCAGTTCCGTTCGTCTGACATAACATACTTCATATCGTTTGGCACCAATCGCCCGGGCAATCTGCGAAATATGTTTGTTGGTGGGATCGGAAGCTAAAATAATAAGCACATAAGGACGGAATTCATCATATTTATACACCAGGATCTTCTCTTCCTTCATCAAAGCCCGCATCGGTTCCGGCAGAGGATCCAGCATTTTGCGCATGAAGTTGATACGATTATCATCAATATTCTCTTTTTCCAGAGATACTTCCCTAAAACCATAAAGCTGCGTCACCTGCTGAAAAACTTGATCATGATCAACATCGAAATCCTTTACCAGGATCTGGGCCA
>MESS01000022.1:683-1867 GCA_001771055.1 Caldithrix sp. RBG_13_44_9 | reverse complement strand
GCCCATCCTTCTGGCCGCTCTCTTTCAGCTTAATAGCCTTTTCCAGAGTGGCAAAGTTGATAATCCCCTTCTTTAAAAGGGTCACACCCAGTCTGTCGCTCACATCTACTTTGCTGTTCATACTCACAATACTTGGTTGAGATTAATTCTCGCTTTTACACCTCGGTTTATCCGAGCGGAGATTTTGGAGAAACCAGGGCTGTTTCCGAAGAAACCAGGGTTAGAGCCGTCATGACCACCATAATGATCATGGCGACGATAATCTGTACTAAATCCACTGCGTTCTTCAGTTTATAGACCGTTTCCTTCTCATAGTAATTGGCAATCTGCACCGCCGTCATCTTCACTGTACCGGTCTCGGCACCGGCATTGAAGCGCGATAAGGCGGTGGGTGTAAACACTCCCGATTCTTTGAAAGAATCCACTAATCCCCGCCCTTCTCGCAACATCATGGGTATGGATACTTCTTTTATCCGGTCCTCAAAAAATTTATTACCACAGGCTTCCGCCGCTAACCGGATGGCATCCACGTTCTCACCCGAACCGCTGTAGAGTGAATAAAACACCCGGCAGAAGATTTCGATGGTGGTTTTATGAACGATCCCTCCAATGACGGGGAGTTTTAAGATATAACGATCCTTGTAAAACCGTCCTGTGGGTGTTCGCAGGAAATAGAGAAAACTACCTATAGCAATGGTACTGACCAGCAGGAAAGGCGGCATATTGGCGATCAAAAAATCACTGAGGTCCAGAGTAGCTTTGGTCATCGGTGGTAGTTCATTTCCAAGTTTCAGGAACAGCTTGGCGGTTTCCGGAAAGATATACGCCACATAAAATATACAGGCACCGAACAGGATCAATAAAGTAAACAAAGGCATGATCAGTGCCTGCCGCATATTCTTCCGGAACTCGGCATTCCTTTCCAGAAATTTGGCAGTACTTTCATAAATATCAGCCATGTTACCACTCTTGGAGGCCAGTCCCAACATTCGCGAGGTGAATTTTCCAAACACTCTTTCCTGTTTGATAAAGGCTTCTTCACTATCCTTGCCTTGCCGTAAATCGTTGTTTATCTGCCGTACCGCATCTCTTAAAACCGAATTATTCAAATCATTACATAATAATTGCAATACTTCATTGAAGGGCAGTTTTTCCCGCAGCAGATCAGCACTCAAGCGGACGAA
>MESS01000022.1:0-583 GCA_001771055.1 Caldithrix sp. RBG_13_44_9 | reverse complement strand
GAATCTGAATTCTGCCATTGTTCTGCCCTCATGAGATAAATAAGGTGGACTTGCGGCCCGCCTTATTTAATCTTTCCTTAGTTAACTAACCTTGTCCTAATTCCAACAGGAGAAACTCTGGTGTTAACTTTCACCGGGTAAAGGACATTATCGCCCTTTTCCTTGCCCCAACCCACCACGTGGATACTGTCGACCACCGAAGTGGTAATCCTGATATTGCTGGTGGAAGCCGGTCTGGCATTGGCGGTCAGCTGAGCAGTGGTATATACCCGGTAACTTCCATTGGCATTGGAGGTATCTAACCGTCCCAGCGCGAAGTTCCTGAAGTTCTGCGCACCACCGCCCAGTTCACTGGGTGTACGATAGTATCTCTGGGCTTTGGAGGCCAGGTTGGTCAGATCGCTGACAACTGCCTGGCGGTTGGTATCCACTGCACTCTGCTGGAACATGTTCACGCCGACTGCAATGGCAATTCCGACGATGATGATACCTAATACGATGAGCAATAATTGCTGTTGACCCATTGTAAATCCTCCTTGAGTTAATTAATTTGGGTTCATTAGATTATTGATTGGTGAATTAA
>MESS01000021.1:1652-7441 GCA_001771055.1 Caldithrix sp. RBG_13_44_9 | reverse complement strand
TAAAACTACTCCAGGATCACCGGATCTAGGCCACTCTTTTAAATGGGTAAATGAAGAAATAAATTGTTTTTCATTTGGGAAAATTTCTGCTGTAAATTTGCCGTTTGTTAATTATATTTGCAAAATTTAGAAAATCATAATAATCAGTTGTAACTTTAAGAAGATTGAAACGTCTAAAGCCTGTTCCTGAGATTGCTTATTTAGTCGGGAACTCTGACCGGAAAAAAGGGTATTACCCAAATCAGAAAATTCAATCTGGAGGTATAAATGAATCTTTTAGCATCTAAGAAGCATAAAGATGACGATGATGATTTTCCTTATGATGATGACGATTTCGAAGACGACGATGATGAGGACGAAGAGGAGGATGAGCCGGAGAAGAAAGAGGATGAACCTGAGGAAAAGCATGAGGGTGAAGAGACCGAAGATTTAAAAGAACTGGAAGAAATTGAATCCAAGCTGAAAAATGGCGAGGATGTGGCCATTTCGGCTCTGGAATCTAAGATTATTGCCAAATCCGAAACGATATATTCCTGTCCCCGTTGTAAAAAAATTTATTTCAACAAAAAGTGGGTGAAAGATATGATCACCGACTTTTATACCGTCCATACTCAGCTGGCTTATTGTCCGAAGTGTATCGGAAAAACCTATGAAAATTTTGTCGGAAGTATTGAAATATTTGATAAAAAACTTAAGGAGCGTAAAGAACGCTTCAAGGAAATAGCCCATCAGATACACCGAGCACTGGAAGATGCCCCCACCTTTGAGAATATTATCAATATGACCGAAAAAAACGGGATTTTTTTCATCTTCACCAATACCACCCGTTTAGCGATGGAAATTGGCAAATTAATCCGCCAGGAGTTCAGCGGGGGAATTCAATACGAATGGTTTGAACGCAATCAGTACCTGCGGATCAAATGGTATGATATGGTGGATAATAAAGCCTATTTCAAGGAACGGCTGCGCTCCCTGAAGGACCGGCGTTTTGGTATGTTTTCTTTTGAGGATGAAAATTAAAGCAAGTACCGTTCAGTAACAAGCAGGGGCTGATAGAATACTATCGGCCCTTTTTTTATATCTCCTTATAGTTTATCGCTGAAAAAATCCTGACTTTTTTTAGTGGCTGTGGCTATCAGATGGGATTTGTACTTGCCATGCAGACTGCTCATTTCCTGGTAAGCCTTCTCTTTGTCTTCCGGCAAATTCCCGGGGTGCGAGGTGTAATAAATCCTTACGAATTCCAATGCCAGATCATTAAGGTCCATTATTCCTCCTGGGTTTTACATTAAATAATAATTTTTGATTTCCCGTCATTGTTTTAAATTGATTTACCAGATTGATAACAGTAAATTTTCAATCCAATTATAGCAACATCAACGGTAATAATCAAGTTTAGGAACATTTCATGTCAGCTTTCTGGGGATTAGTGGTAGCGGTTTTTGCAGTATCCTGGGCCTCAATTTTTATCCGCTGGTGTGGTGACACTCCGGCGCTGGTGATATCTTTCTACCGGATGTTTTGGAGTTCCCTGCTTTTTTTTGGTTACCAGCTGCTGGTAAAACCATCTGCCCTCACTTTTAAGGGACTCTCTTTTAAAAGCAGGAACTTGATAGTGTTGGCCGGGGTACTGCTGGCATTGCACTTTGCCACCTGGATCGCTTCAATTCAATTAACCAAGATCTCTCATTCACTGATTCTGGAATCCACTCATCCAATCTTTGCCCTGCTATTGTCTCCGATATTTCTGAAAGAAAAAGGCAGCTGGTTTGCAGTAATAGCAGCCATTCTGGCCTTCTGCGGAATTATCATTATCGCCGGCCAGGATCTGCTGTCCTTGGACGGTAAATTCCTGGGTGATGTTCTGGCACTGGCCGGGGCTCTTTTTGTGACCTTGTATATCCTGATTGCCCGGCACCAGCGGGATAAGCTGGATCTTATTCCTTATCTGATTGCGGTTTATGCCGGAGCCGCTGTTACCCTTCTGCTGTTGATTTTATTCTCTGGATATCCACTGTTCGATTATCCGATCAAAATTCATGCAGTGATGTTTCTTCTGGCTTTAATCCCTACCGGGATAGGTCACTCTTTGATTAACTGGGCGGCCCGGAAAATTCCGGTATATAAAGTAAATTTTTCCATACTGGGTGAGCCGCTTATCGCTTCGGTCCTGGCTTATTTTCTGTTCTCTGAAAAACCCTATGGATTTTTTTATCTGGGGGCAGTTCTGATCATGGCCGGAATCATACTGGCTTTACTGGATCAGTCCGATACGACGAGTGGTGAACATGCAAAGCAGAGTTGAAAATTTAGGGATTCGGATACAATCCTTCAACCGACTCACTTTTCCGGTAGTGTTGAATCAGGTTGAAACTACCCGGCTGGATAAATATTTCCGGGTAAAAATTATCGAGAGTCCGCAACAGCTGAAAAAATTCATCAAGGAAAGTGAAAGGGGTCTGTTGTTGTATTCTTTTATGACCCCTCAATTACCCCAGATCTTGAAAGAGATTTCCTGGATCAATCATCACCGGAAACCATCCCTCAAAACTCTGGCTGGAGGTCCACATACCGGCGGGGATCCGGAATCCAGTTTAAAGCTGGGATTTGATTATGCTTTCTGCGGAGCAGCTGAAATGGGATTCGGTTCAGTGGTGCAAAATTACCTGGAGGGGAAGCTTCCGAAAGTACCGGCCATATTTAGGACCGCAGAAATTGATCAGCTGGATCGCAGTCTGCCAATTTCCCACCTGTTGCCTATTTCTCCTCCGCTGGAAATTACCCGTGGCTGTTACTGGAATTGCAAATTCTGCCAGACTTCCTGCCAGAAAGCAAAACACCGTTCCCTGGATTCAGTCCGGATGTATTATCAGGAACTGAAGCGAAGGGGACATCACCTGCGGGTGAGTTTTATCTGTCCCTCGGCTTTCGAATATGGAGCGGCAGATGCCCGGAAGTTAAATTTAACAGTGGTGAATGAATTGCTGGAATATTGTAAAACAAATGGAACCAGTCATCTGGAATTCGGGATTTTTCCTTCCGAGGCACGTCCCAATACTTTCAGTGATGAATTCGTGGCGCTGATCAACCAATATTGCAGCAACCGGAAGATCTGTATTGGCGGACAGACCGGCAGTAACCGTCTTTTAAAACTTATCCGCCGCGGTCATACTGCAGAGCAGATTGAAATGGCCTGTGAAATTTCCGTTCGCCACCGTCTCCGGCCTTATGTGGATATGATCTTTGGTTTTCCGGATGAGAACTCCCAGGACCGCCGGGAGACTCTGCAGTTGATAAGAAAACTGGCCACCGTCTACCGGGCCCGGATTCATTTGCATTATTTCCTGCCGCTGGCAGGTACCGAACTGGCGCAGTTACGACCCAGGGTGTTGGACTATAAAACCATTGACACCTTGAATAAATTTGAGCGTGACGGACTTTGCACCGGCTGGTGGAAAAAGGGATGGCAGTTGTCCAATGAACTACTGGAAATACAGGATTATCTGAAGGACCAAACCGTTACTTATCAGAATGTCCAACTCGCTTCCTGAGAAATTCTGATCAGTTTTCCAACTGAACAGCATACTCTGAATAGCAATGATTACGCGGTCTCTGCAGGTTTCTGCTTTATTTAATCTTATCATATAAACAATTGCAAAGTTTGACTGTTAATAACCTTACCTGCCTGTAGCAGGCAGGTAAAGTTAGGACAGATCAAGTAAATGTTCACTTTTCCTGATTGTCAAAAAAGATTTTTTCAATAAAATGCTTTTGACCAGAATTCAGATTTAAATCCTGTAATGCAGCCAGGATATTTTCCGGATGATAGCGAACTCCCAATAACATTCTGGTAATATTAGCCTGGATATGATAAGGCAAATTTCCGGAAAGCTCGATCTGGGCCAGGCGACATTTTTTTACTTCCAGTTCCAGGGTTATTTTTCCGGCTGGAGTTTTCAGGATATTTTGAAAAGTAAAATCCGGCGACTCACCAAAATTCCATTCCCACGATTGATATTTTTGACTGGCTAATGAGTGAACATTCTTCCAGTCACTGGCGGTAAGCCGGTATTGCGGGATATCCGTCACATTCGAAAAAACATGTTTGATGATTAGTTCTTTAAATTTTGCCAGATCCAGAGACTGATCCAGCAGTTCGGAAATATTCACCACCGTACTGCGGACTGATTTAATAGCCCGGGATTTGAATCCACTCGTTGAAGTATGCAGCAGCATGCCAATATTATCCAGCTCCGAAGAAAAAAGCAGGGTACCGTGACTCACCATCCGGTCATGAGTGGTAAACTGAGCGTTTCCGGAGATCTTTAATTGATTGACCATAATATCATTCCGTCCGTTAAGTTCTGCCGGAACGCCCAATGATTGTAAGGCCTGCAGAATGGGGGCATTGAACAGACGGTAATTGTTAAACTTGAATTTCTGGTAGCGGGTGATAAAACTGAAATTGACATTGCCGGGGTCATGGTACACCGCGCCCCCGCCGGAGATACGCCTGAAAACCGGGATCCCCCGCTTCCGGAGGAGGGGATAGTTGACTTCTTCAAAAACATTCTGATGTCGGCCAATGATAACACAAGGTTTGTTCAGGTAGAGTAAAAAATAATCGCGACTGATATCCAGATGGCGCAGAAGATATTCTTCCAACGCCAGGTTTAAAGAGGGTTCGGTGTTGTTTATCTGGTCAATCAGAAAAAGCATATACGGATTGTGTGATGTTCTGGATAAGGATTTTGCATTAAGCAACTATAATTGAATAAACCTCAGATTCAACTAAAATCATTGATCCTAAAATAACACATATTCTGCAAAAATACTCAAATGAAAATTCAGTTGCAGAAGATGATGGGAAATTGATAAGTTTTATTCCTGAGATTACCAGGTTTAACTTCTGACTCATGATAATTGATACATGATGATAGCCAGGCCTTCAGATTTCAGAAAAAATATTCTCGCAGGGAAATTCATATTTTTGTGGGACAAAATTGAGGAAACAGTAGATGCGGTTTATCCTAGCAATTGTTAGAACCCCCTGTCCGGAAATGGTTGACGGTTTGACTACCGCTGACCTGGGAAAGCCAGAGTATGAAAAGGCCCTCCGGCAGCATGCCCGTTATGTTCAAGTACTGGAAAATCTGGATCTGGAGGTAGTCGTTCTGCCTCCCGATAAAAAATTCCCTGATTCGATCTTTGTGGAGGACACCGCTTTACTTACTCCCAAAGGTGCGGTGATCACCCGGCCTGGCGCTCCTTCCCGACGGGGAGAAACAGCCGCAATCCGCAAAACATTAACTACTTATTTTGAAAATATCCGGAATATCAAAGCTCCGGGAACTGTTGATGCCGGAGATATCATGCAGGTGGAATCGCATTTTTATATTGGCCTGTCAGAACGGACCAATCATTCCGGGGCACAGCAGATGATCAAAACTCTGGATGAATTGGGCTATAGCGCCTCCACCATTCCTCTTAAGAGCATGCTTCACCTGAAATCCGGAGCAGCTTATCTGGGTAATAACCTTCTGGCAGTAGCAGGAGAACTCATTGATCATCCCGAGTTTGCACATTTTGAGCAGATTAAAATTACCGCAGAAGAAAGTTATGCGGCCAATTGTCTTTCCATCAATGGATCGATTCTCATGCCGGCTGGATATTCCGTTACCCGCGCGGCTTTTCAGAAAACCGGTCACCCGGTGATCGAAATTGATCTGTCCGAGTTCCGGAAGCTTGATGGCGGATTGAGCTGCCTCTCTTTACGATTTTAATCTGTT
>MESS01000021.1:0-1577 GCA_001771055.1 Caldithrix sp. RBG_13_44_9 | reverse complement strand
TGAAGATCTATCATATTTTGTACCTGCTTTTGCCGGTTCTCTTTTTGATCCTGAACTGCGGCCAGGAGAAGGAGCCAGCTGTAACCTTGAAAACCTATAACTGTGATAACATTAAGGATATCATTTCATTAACGGATGTTTCCATCGATTCAAGCAAATTTTTTGAAGGCAGTGGTAGCATAAAGCTGACCGCCAGCGAACCCCGGGTGGTAAACCTTTTTGAAATCGGTGATCTGGATGTCGAAAATGCCCGCCTGATTTATCAGGCTAAAATGCGCACCGAAGGTTTGGTAGGAGAAGCCTTCCTGGAAATGTGGTGCCATTTTCCCGGCCAGGGTGAATTTTTTTCCCGTGGTCTGCAAACCCAGCTTTCCGGAGATAATAACTGGGTGTCCCAGGAAACCCCATTTTTTCTCAAAAAGGGGGAAAATCCAGATAACGTGAAACTGAATGTCGTCATTAAAGGCAGCGGTACAGTCTGGATTGATGATATCATGCTTTTAAAAGCACCGCGATAAGATTTTTGACAATGTCGCTGAAAAACACTGTAAAAACATGGCCAAATCTCTCTGGAAAATCCAGTCCTCCTTCTATCATTTACTGCGCCGGAATCCGCTATCCGCTTTTATCCTGCAGCGGGAAAATGAGGGTATTCGCTATCTCTTGAAGGAACTGAATCCCAAATCAGTCCTGGATATCGGCTGCGGAAGGGGAAATAGTCTCGTTTTGTTGTTGAATTTTACTGTTTCCCTGACAGCCGTGGATCATGTTTCCGGGATGGTTCACAAAAGTAAGATGCGCTACCCCGTGATAAAATTTATCGCTGCTGATGCTCAGTTTCTGCCATTCAGAGAAAGCAGTTTTGACCTGATCTCCTGTATTGGCTTATTTGAATATGTTGAAAACTGGCCCAGCCTTTTGCGGGAAATTCATCGGATCCTCTCACCTGACGGTTATGCCATTATCACCCTTTCTCCTCCCAGTCTTTTGAGCTATTGGCGTTTATTCCTGGGGCACTGGTTATATACCGGAACAGAGGAGGATTTCCGGAAAGTTCTTAACACGTCTGCTCCATTTTCCATCCTGCAGCACAATCGCACCTTATTGCAACATCAATTTCTCTTAAAAAAGGGGAAAGTGATTCCAGCGATTGGAAAGCTTCAAACAAATATGAGATAGATTCGATGAAAATTTCTTTTGACCGGCCTCGGTTGTCCGGCTGCAGTTATTTCATTATTTTGGTTTTGTTCCCGTTCACTTTATGGGTAATTCCCAATCGCTCCTTGAATATGACAGTTTTCCTGCTGCTGGGAATATTCTATATTTTTTCGAAATATCTCGGCTGGCTTCAGAAACTACATCCGATCCTGGAAATTCTGTTTTTGTTTTTGGCTGTCAATCGTCTTCTGGATATCCTGGGGTTGTCCATCATTTTTCCAGTGAATCATCTGATTACTTTGATTTTACTTTACGGTTTTGCATTCAGACTTCGAAAATTCAATCGCTCTGCACTTTTCATACGCTCAGGTTCAGTCCCGAGTAATATCTGGCTGGCAATAATTTTTACTGTTTTAGCT
>MESS01000020.1:51566-53849 GCA_001771055.1 Caldithrix sp. RBG_13_44_9 | reverse complement strand
AGCTGAAATTGGCCACTAACCAATCCAGCGAAATCCATTTCAATTATAATGAACGCAGACTTTCGTTTAAAGCATGGAGACCCATTGATGAGGGCAAAACGATTTTGGAAACCGACAAAAATTTAGTAAAAATACTCAGCGAGAAGCAATGCCATTGCCTGGTTCTATTCCGTAAGTCGACAAATAATTTCTATCCGCTGACATTACATATCATGCAATCCGGAAAAACTGTTTTCACCAAGAATTTTTCAGAGGAAGAATAAAAATGGGTCAAGTGGATGAAATCAACAACTTTTTTCTTTTCAAATTGTAATTTAAATGAAAATAACTAAAACCAAGCAGGAGGTATTTATGGAAAATAAACCAAAATCCCGGCGGCGATTTTTCTGGATGCTGACCGGCAGTGTAGTGGCAGTGTGTGTCATTATTTATCTGGCATTTCTGTTTCCCTGGCCAAAGGAAGGCGAAGTCACCGGTACAGTAGGCGGTGTTGAAAAATACCGCGCCGAACAGATCAGTGAAAAAGATGTGATACTGGGGAACCAATTGACCACTTTAAGTGACGCCGAAAAAGCCCAGTTGTTTGATATGCTGTCCCTGGAAGATCGGGTAGCGATCTGGAACAAAATGGCGGCGGCGGATCGGGAAGCATTTTTCGATAAGCTATCCGTGGAAGACAGGGCGAGTATCTGGGACAAATTGTCCTTGGAGGCAAAAGCCGCAGCATTTGATCGTTTAGCAGTGGAAGACCGGGACGCGATATTGGCAAGAATGGTTCAGGCAGATAAGGCTGCGGTGTATTCCCGGTTATCAGCAGCGGATAAAGACGCCCTGTTCCAAAGCATGTCCCTGGAAAACCGGGATGCAGTTTTGGCCAGACTATCGGTTCAGGATAAGGCTGCAGCGTTTGACAAATTAGCTTTCGAGGCCCGGATAGCGGCTATGAACAAATTGTCAGTCGAAAACCGGGAAGCTGTTCTTGGCAGATTATCAGGGGAAGAACAGGCTGCATTATTCAATGATAAGTTGGCAATCGAGGCCCGGAAAACAATTCTTAACAAGCTGGGAGTGGAAGACCGCGCGGCCGTGTTCACCCGACTAAAAACACAAGACCGGGCAACCTTCTGGAATAAGCTGGATGTAAATGACCGGGCAGCCATCATGAATACATTGAAGGTAGAGGATCGGGCAGCAATGTTCGGGCGAATGACCGCCAATGACCGGGCAGTAGCCTGGGCCCACATGGCAGTGGAAGATAAAGCGGCCGTATTGGACCGCCTGGCGGTTGAAGAACGAGCTTCGATGTATGCCCGGCTGGGAGTAGAAGATCGTTCCGCTTTATGGGCTAAAATGTCAGTGCAGGATCGCGCGGTGGCCTGGAACAGGTTAGCAGTCGAAGATAAAGCAACCATTCTAAACAGGCTTTCTGTTGAAGGCCGGGCGTCGATTCTGAATAAGTTATCCGTGGAAAACAGAAAAAATCTTGAAGCCAGATTCGCGGTGCAATAATAATTGGTAGCCTCCAACCAATTAAAAGCGAAATGAATAAAAGGGAACAGATGTCAGACATCTGTTCCCTTCATTTTACATTCTGTTGCTTCAGTCCTAAAATCTAACCGGTCTTCATCCATATGAGGAAATTACTCGCCGAAGGTTTTGAGATACTGATTTTAGTGATTCTTAGATTATTTTTTTTCTCTCATCTAGGAGAGATTCATGCCCAGTTTTACGATATGGAAACTTCCAACCTGCAGCTGGTCTATTATGATAAAGAGCATCAGTACCTGGTAACTCATCTGGCACGTTGTTTTGAAAATTCGTTCCGCTTTCACCAGCAGTTATTTGGATACCGCTCTAAAGAAAAGATCACCATCCTGATGCAGGATCTCAATGACTATGGCCATGGCGGGACTTCCACCATGCCCTGGAATTTCATCAACATCGGTTTGGAACCGTTTGACTACGTTTATGAAACCCAACCAACCAACGAGCGCATGAACTGGCTGATGCATCATGAACTGGTTCATCTGGTAACCATCGATAAACCGACCCGGTCTGACCGGTTTTACCGCTCCCTGTTCTTCGGCAAAGTCATGCCGGTCGCCGAAATGCCCCTAACCATGATCTACAGTTATATGACCAATCCCCGCTGGTATTGTCCTCGTTGGTACCATGAAGGAATTGCTGTTTTTCTTGAAACCTGGATGGCCGGGGGATTGGGCCGGGCACTGGGAGGCTACGATGAAATGGTTTTCCGCTCCGTGGTGCGGGACAGCAGTTATT
>MESS01000020.1:42000-51553 GCA_001771055.1 Caldithrix sp. RBG_13_44_9 | reverse complement strand
AGGACTGGAATCCGAAGGAACCACTATCGATTTTCAGATAGGAGCGAATTCCTATCTTTATGGGACCCGTTTCGTTAGCTACCTGGGTTACCAATACAGTCCACAGCAGGTAGTGAATTGGTTTAACCGGACTCCCGGAAGTAAAAGATATTACGAAGCACAATTCAAAAAAACATTTGGGCTGAGTGTAGACCAATGCTGGTCAAACTGGATCAATTGGGAACAACAGTGGCAGCGGGAAAACCTGAAACTGATCCAAACCTATCCAACCACTCCTTACCGGAAAATATTATCTCAAACCCTGGGCTCGGTATCACGGGCTTACTATGACTCCAGCTCCCAACGGCTGTATGCTGCGATCAATTATCCCGGCCAGCTGGCCCAAATCGCCGAGATTGACCTTCAGCAGGGCACTATCAAAAAAATCTGTAATGTACCCTCGCCTGCCATGTATTATGTAACCTTTCTAGCCTTCGACCACCACAACCGGAAATTATTTTACACCACCCAGAACAGCCGTGGCTGGCGGGATCTGAATGAAGTGGATATTAAAACGGGTAAATCCAGAATGATTCTGCAGGATACCCGAATGGGGGATCTGGTATGCCATCCCATCGACCAATCGATCTGGGGTGTTCAGCATCATAACGGACTGTCAACTGTGGTGTGCATTCCCTATCCCTATAAGGGCTGGGTAAATATTCTTTCCTTACCGTACGGTAAAGATATTTTCGATCTGGATATTTCTCCGGATGGTAAATATTTATCGGCATCTTTCATCGAAATTTCCGGCCGTCAAAAGTTGATATTACTGGAAATGGACAAACTGTTAAACGGAGATCCTACTTTCGATGTATTGCACGAGTTTATTAACAATTCTCCGGAAAATTTTGTATTCTCGGTCGATGGGAATTATCTGTACGGGTCCTCCTATTATACCGGAGTTTCCAACATCTGGCGCTATGACCTGGCGAATAAACAGATGGATATCGTCTCCAATTGCGAGACCGGTTTCTTCCGGCCGGTGCCTATTAACCAGGATAGCCTGATCGTATTCCGCTATAGCGGAAAAGGGTTCGACCCGGTCTTTATTAAGGCGGAACCACTGCAGGATGTAAGCGCTGTCAATTACCTAGGCCAGGCAGTAGTTAACAAACATCCGGTGGTTAAAGAATGGATGGCAGACTCCCCGGCTTCTATCAATATCGATTCACTCACTACTTACAGCGGTAATTACCAGCCGCTTAAAAATATCAAAGCTGCTTCAGCTTACCCGGTGGTGGAGGGTTATAAATCATATATCGCTTTTGGGTATCATGTCAATCTGATGGATCCCCTGCTGTTTCACAATATTGAAATGGCTGGTTCCTATTCCCCAGGCAACAGTCAGAATGAATCTGAAACATTTCACGGCACTCTGAAATACCACTACTGGCCCTGGAAATTCTGGCTGAGCTATAATCGGGCCGATTTTTATGATCTGTTTGGACCTACCAAGACCAGTCGCAAAGGGAACGGAGCAGGAATTCAATACTACCATTTCTTGATCAATGATAGACCAAGAATCATGGATTTTACCATCGATCTGGCGGGTTTTCAAGGATTGGAACGTTTACCACGTTACCAGAATATTGAAGTATATTACAACCGTTTTCTGTCGCTCAATGCTGAATTGAATTATTCATTCCTGCTGAGATCCCTGGGAGCGGTGGAAGAAGAGCAAGGCTGGAAATGGCAATTGGCCGCAACAGCCAATTATGTACCGGGACAAATAATTCCCCGCTGTTATGGCACGCTGGATTATGGTTTTTTATTACCGGTCAATCATTCCTCACTATGGTTCAGGAGTGCGGCGGGGTATGGTTGGGGAGAGCGCAATGAGACCCTGGCCAATTTCTACTTTGGAGGATTTGGCAATAACTGGATCGATTATCAGACCTTCAGCCGCTATCGCGAATATTACAGTTTCCCGGGAGAGGAATTGAATGCAATTGGCGGCTCAAACTTCGCTAAAGGTATGCTGGAATGGACCATTCCCCCGTTGCGCTTCAAGCGCTGGGGAATTCCCAGTTTTTACCTGCGCTGGGCCCGGCTGTCCTTCTTTGGAAGCGGGTTGGTCACCAATATCGATAGTGATCAATATCGTATCGGTGCAGTCAACATTGGAAGTCAGTTGGATTTCAGACTGGTTACCTTTTCCCATCTGAACTCCACTTTTTCATTGGGCTGGGCAGCGGCCTGGAGGGAAAAACACAAGGCTACTCAGGAATTCATGATCTCCTTGAAAATATTATGAACACAATGCTGTTTATCTTAAGTGCCAGTCTGCCGGTAATTATCTACCTGGCAACCCTGGTCATTATTGACAGTTACAAGCTAGTGAAATACACTTCCATTCTGGCAGCGATTCTGTATGGCTGTGCGGCTGCTCTCATCAGTTTAATTTTAAATAACATTTTATTGGACTTCCTGAAAATTGATCTGAGCTTATATGCCAAATACCTGGCGCCCATCATTGAAGAAACATTCAAAGCATCCTTTATCATCATCCTGATCTGGCGGCGGAAGACCGGATTCCTGGTCGATGCCGCCATCAACGGCTTTGCCATTGGGACCGGCTTCGCCCTGGTAGAAAATTTGTATTATTTGCACACCCTGGGCGATGGTTATCTCCTGCTCTGGATCATCCGCGGTTTTGGCACCGCCATCATGCATGGCGGGACAACTGCGATTTTTGCCTTGTTATCAATCAATTATTCCAGTCGCTATCCCCAGAAAAAAACCGTGATCTTTTTGCCGGGGCTTTTCGGTGCCATCTTCATTCATTCTTTTTTCAATCATTTTATTTTCTCCCCGCTGGTCATGACCGTTGGTCAGCTGGTTATCTTACCGCTGTTGACCATGTTGGTCTATACCCGCAGCGAAAATGCTTTGCAGGAGTGGCTGGAAGCCGGGATGGACGTGGACGTCTGGCTGCTGGATTACATCAACACCGGTCGGGTCTATCAAACCAAGGTTGGAGAATATTTAGAATCCCTGAAGGCTCGATTTCCCGGAGAGGTGGTGGGAGATATGCTGTGTTATGTCCGCCTTCATTTGGAGCTGGCCCTGCGCGCCAAGGGGATCCTGATGCTGCAGGAACAGGGATTTCCCATTCCGGATGATCTGGAGATCCGGGAAAAACTGCAGGAACTGGAATATCTGGAAAAAAGCATCGGAAAGACCGGCAGACTAGCCCTCTCCCCGATCCTGCATACCGGGATCCAGGAGCACTGGCAATTGGGAATGATCAGGAAAAAATAATATTCAGGATCTGATTTGAGCTTTCAACAATCAACCTTTCCTATAACTTTAATAGGTGATGATTACCCATAATACATTTGATGTTCTCAAATAAATAGTATAAATTAGGGATGTCAAGCTCCAGAGAATTGTAAAATGCCTTTTAAATATCGTGTTCATTCAGGCAGGAAACTATTGATAAGTAAACAACCTTTCAGATTATAACCTTTTCGGAATTCAACAACTTCTCTGAAGCCAGCAGTGGAATCTATTGATATCGTCTGATAACTGGTAGATTTCAAGATAGATGACATCCCAAGTCATGAACTGGCTAAATCATTTCAATATTTTTTTCTACTCAGGACCGCCAATCGGATCAGGAGGTATTTATGTCAATCCCCGCCCTTGCGGGGCAAACTCTGCGAAACGCGATTCACGTCCGGTGCTCATTGAGAACCTGTTCAAGTGAGAGATTAGCAAGAAAATTTCATAACTGGCAAGAATTTTATCCGACATTGTTTTTCCTGATGATTTTAAAGTGAGAATCAATATTCACAGAAAGGAGAAACCAATATGTTCATGCGACTGGTACATGCCAAATCCAAGCCTGATTCTATTGCCATCATTCAGCAGATATATGCCCAAAAAATAATTCCCAGGCTGCAAAAAATGCCTGGCTGCCTTTTCTCCTGTTTGATCCAAAGCGATACTCACCAGGATGAGGGCATTTCCCTGACTTTATGGGATTCACAAGCTCATGCCGAAGCCTATGAGCAAAGTGGTCGATTCCAGGAACTTTTGGGAGAAGTCAGGCCATACCTGTGTGATTCTGCAGAATGGAAAGTTCAATTATCAAAAGATCTCAGAGTGGAATACCAGCCGGTGGCAGAGGAACCGGTTCTCAAAGGATATACCTCCATAGTCCAGGCCGATACCAAAATATTTACTGAGCCTGAACTCTCTCTAATGTATTTGCGACTGTTCTCTTTAAAAATTAAAGCCGGAATGATGGAAGAATTCAGTAAGATCTATCGGGAAGAAATTCTCCCGGCTCTGCGCGGAGTAAAAGGATGCCGGTTTGCCTTCATGACTGAGAATATTCAGGAAAAAACCGAAGCACTCTCTCTGACAATCTGGGAAACTAAACAGGATGCCATCGACTATGAGCGCAGTGAATTATTTGCTGAACTGAATGACAAAGTAAAACACACCTTTTCCGATTTATATCAATGGAAGATGGCCCTGGAAGAGGAATCTGATAAAAAGGTGATCACATCTGAAGATCCAAGCTCAAAGCATTATACTATTGTGACCGGAAAATCTTTTAGCACTTAAAAAATAATTTATGACTGGAAAAATGTGATATAATAAACCGAGGTGATGATGAAACTTCCGTCCGTTCAACAGGTTCTGCAGAATGCTGTTCGCACATTTCTGCGCTTCCCGTTTGTTCTGAGCAACACCTTGCTTGGAACTATCGCCGTCGTGATCCTGGTTGATCATGAAGGTCCGACACAAGCAACCTTTCTGTTCAACATCTTACTGGCAACCATACTGGGTATCCCATTGTTAACTGGCTTTGTTCTTTTCGCTGAAAAGAAAAAGTGGGGAAGAGGAAAGGCCTTAGGTCTTCAACTGGTGGGAGTAGTTTTGCTGGTGGCATATGGTTATACGGTCCCTTCTGATCTGGGGGGAGCTCCGGCCATCCATATTCTGCGCCTGTTAATAATCACCGCGGCCCTGCACTTGTTTGTTGCTTTCGCCCCCTACAGCGGTCGGGCCGAGATCAACGGATTCTGGCACTATAATAAAACCCTGCTTCTGCGCCTGATCATCACCCTGGTTTATAGCGTAGTTCTTTACGCCGGTTTAGCCCTGGCCCTGGCCGCCCTCGATAATCTCTTCGGCATGGATGTTCCTGGCAAACGTTATGCTGAATTATGGTTTATTATTCTCGGACTATTCAATACCTGGTCATTTCTGGCAGGGATACCAGAGAACCTGGACCAGCTGGAAAAATCAACCGACTATCCTAAAGGAATTAAAATCTTTGCCCAATACATCCTTCTTCCACTGGTACTGGTTTATCTGGCCATTTTATATGCCTACCTGGCGAAAATTCTGATATCCTGGAACTGGCCGCAGGGGTGGGTAAGCAGACTTATTCTGGGATTCGCAACCACCGGGATTTTTTCTTTCCTGTTACTTTATCCGGTCAGCAACCGGGATGAGAATATCTGGATCAAAACTGCTGCCCGCTGGTTTTATGTTGCCATGATCCCACTGGTAATTATGCTCCTGCTGGCCCTCTGGAGAAGGATCTCGGAATATGGCATTACCGAGGGACGTTATATCGCCATTGTCCTTGGAATCTGGTTGGGGGGAATCGTTTTATACTTCATCCTGAGTAACACTAAAAGCATAAAAGCCATTCCAATCTCTCTGGGTGTATTTGCCCTGATCATATCCTTTGGTCCCTGGGGTGCTTTCACTATTTCTGAAAAAAGCCAGGTTAATCGACTTCAGGGATTTTTGACCAGGAATCAAATTCTGGTAGAAGGAAGTGTACAGAAAGCTCCCGCCCCTGTTCCCCAGAATGATTCCCAGCAGATCAGTTCGATCCTTTCCTATTTGCATGATATTCATGGGTATGACCGGATCCAGCTCTGGTATCAGGAAAGTTTGAGAGAGGATTCGCTGGGAGTGCGGTTGCAGCCCAAGGATCCGGCACTGGTTGCCAGGATGATGGGTATTGAATATATAAATGTCTGGTATAGTTCCGGGGGAAATGATATCTGGCTAGGCTCGGACCAGGGAGGAATAATCGATGTGCAGGGATATGACCGGATGATTCGCGGTCAGCATATCAGTGTTGAGCAGGATAAAAAAGTTTTTACCGATCAGGAATTTATCTACCGGGTCAATTCAGGACTGGACACAATTACTTTTACGATTACTCCGTCTGGGAAATCACTCGATTCCCTGCAGATCGATTTACATCCGCTGATCAATCAATTGTTGAGTAATTATGGTAATTTGAACGTCAACAATATTCCACCTGAAAAAATAATGCTGAATACCGAGAACCAGCATCTGAAAGTTAAAATTTATTTTCGCTATATCAGATTAATCAAAGAGGATAACATCATAAAAACAATGGAGTATGGGGCGGATATTTTATACAGAATAAATAAGGAGTGAATCAGATCCAGATGAATCAATGGCACATTTGAGATTTTCTCATTCCGAGCAAAGAAAGGAATATGAGTGATTGGAAGGAGATAGAACCTATGATGGTTAGAAGCATTTCACATGAAAATATGCTTATGGACAAAAATGAGACATGATCCGGATAAACATCATCGGCGATCGATCCGTTTGACGGGGCATGATTACAGCCAGGCCGGTGTGTATTATGTAACCATTTGTGTGCAAGATAGGGTTTGCCTTTTCGGAAAGATCAATAATGGTGAATTAAAATTAAATGATGCTGGAAATATGGTCAATAATTGGTGGAATAAATTGCCACAGAAATTTACCAATGTCGAATTGGATGATTATATCATTATGCCTAATCATGTTCATGGAATAATCATTGTAGGGGCAGACCCAGTCTGCCCTAAAGATCAAAATATCATCAACTATTCAAAAATTAACATGTCGGAAGGGCAAACGGATCCGGGTGACAAACAAATGGATTCGGGTGATCAACAAAAGGGCGAACACGTGGGTTCGCCCCTACGGAAACCGGTTCCATTATCACGAATCATCCAATGGTATAAAACCATGACTACCAACGAATATATTCGCAATGTCAAACAAAATGGTTGGTTTCCGTTTAAAAAACATTTATGGCAACGAAATTATTACGAACACATAATTCGTGATGAGAATGATTTAAAGCGGATACGAAAATATATTATCGAAAATCCCCTTAATTGGAAATCTGATCATGAAAATCCTGGCAACATGGAAACCAAATAAATGGTTGGTATAACTTTTTCCCAATATTGTATAGGCAATATAGTAGAACAGTGCGATGCTGGCATGAACTATCCAAGCGAAAGGGAAAGTTATCCCGTCTGTAATCGGAGAACGAGGTAAAATAATGATAGGTAAACAGATATCCCATTACAACATTTTAGAAAAACTCGGTGAAGGTGGCATGGGTGTCGTTTACAAAGCCCATGACACCAAACTTGACCGCCTGTTGGCACTGAAATTCTTACCACCGCAAGTGCAGGCGAACGAAACGGAAAAAGCCCGATTCCTTCAAGAGGCCAAAGCTGCATCGGCCATCAATCACGCCAACGTTTGCACCATCCACGACATCCAGGAACATGAAGGCCAATTGTTCATTGTCATGGAATACATCGACGGTAAAACTCTCCGCAAGATGATTCCCATTCCGAAATTCCAGGATGCTATTGGTTATGCTATCCAGATTGGAGAAGCTTTGCAGGAAGCGCACAGTAAAGGGGTGGTGCACCGGGACATTAAGACTGATAATATAATGGTCAACAACCGGAATCAGGTGAAAGTGATGGATTTTGGACTGGCCAAGCTGAAAGGGTCGCTCAAACTCACCAAGACCTCCAGCACCGTCGGGACCCTGGCCTATATGGCGCCGGAGCAGATCCAGGGTGCAGAAGTGGATGCCCGATCGGATATTTTCTCCTATGGAGTGGTCTTATATGAGTTGTTAACCGGACATCTGCCGTTTGACGCCATGCATGAAGCGGCCATGATGTACGCCATTCTGAATGAAGCACCCCAGCCCGTCCAAAAATATCTTCCGGAAGCATCTTCCGAATTATTACATATCCTTAATCGTGCCCTGGAAAAAGATCCCGAGGAGCGTTACCAGACGGTTCATGATATGCTGATCGATTTGCGCCGGGTACAGAAGGAAACCTCTCATATCACCCGTCTCTCGGCTGCAGCATTACCTGTAGCAGAACCACCTGCAATCGTAACCAGGGCTTCGGTACCAAAGATAGTCTGGATTTTGGTCGCAAGTCTCATTATCACGATTGCTGGAGTGGGTCTCTACCTGCTGTTTCGTCCTGCCGGATCAAAAACTCCGGTCCCCAATATGAAGTTTAGCCGATTGACAGCGAACGGTAAAGTAAACAACGTTGTCATATCTCCTGACGAACGGTTTATTGTTTATAGCCAAAGGGAGAAGGGAAAACAAAGCCTATGGATGCGTCAGATTGCCACGGCCAGTACCATTCAAATTTTACCACCGGCAGATGTATATTTTCAGGGCTTGACGCTGTCGAAGGACGGCAACTATTTGTACTATGTTATTCAAGAGGTGAGTAGTCCGGTTTGGTCCGTCCATAAAATGCCGCTGCTGGGAGGGACTTCAAAAAAGCTTCTGGAAGATGTTCAAAGTCCAATCTCACTGTCACCTGACGAGAAGCAGTTTACCTTTACCCGATTCTATCCAAAATCGGGTGAGTTTGCTTTAATGGTTGTCAATGAAGATGGTTCAGATGACCGGATTCTAGCAACGCACAAGGGAGACAAATGGTTCACCGACAAACCATCCTGGTCGCCTGATGGGGAAACAATCGTCTGTCCGTTGGGAGACTACCAGGGAGGAATTCATAACATCCCCATGGCAGTACGAGTAAAAGACGGAAGTGAAAAGTTATTCACTTCGCGGGGATGGATGGATATAGCAGGAGTGGATTGGCTTTCCGATGGCAGCGGTCTGATAGTTACCGCGCAAGAGAAAGGGTCGACAGTGACCCAGCTATGGTTGGTTCAACAGAAAGATGGTGGTGTACGAAGGATTACCAATGATCTCAGCAACTATTCAACCGTTTCTCTGGCGCAGGGTTCTCGCACTCTCTGCACGATACAATCTGAAATCAGATCCAGTCTCTGGCTTGTTCCCGGTGCCGATGTAACTAAGGCAGTGCAAATAACTACCGGCAAAGAGGAAGGATTAGCAGGATTGACGTTCACTTCCGATGGACGTCTTCTCTATACCAACCAATCGGAAGGGAACGGAGACATCTGGATCTGTAATACCGATGGCAGCAGCCAAAAGCAGCTCACTAACGAAACCTCTCATGAGCAAATGCCGGCGATCTCACCCGATTGCCGCACGGTTTTCTTTGTCTCCGATCGGTCCGGGATCCCCAATATCTGGAAGATGTCGATAGACGGGAACAAACCGCAGCAACTGACATCTGGAGGAGAGGATTATAACCCTAAGGTTTCGGTCGATGGCAAATGGTTGTATTTCAGTTCCTGG
>MESS01000020.1:41568-41891 GCA_001771055.1 Caldithrix sp. RBG_13_44_9 | reverse complement strand
TTCTGGCATTTGGTTTTCTGGACGACCGGCAGCCGGGAAAACAACAGGTACTCATAATGCCTGCTGCTGACGATTTCGTTATCAGTACCCTCGAACTCCCAACGACAGCGCTTATGAACACTTACGGATTGGCACTATTCCAGTGGACTCCTGACAGCCGGGCGATTTCGTACATCGACACCCGCGAAGACATCTCGAACATCTGGGTGCTGGCTCTTAACAGCAGCGAACCACGAAAATTGACCGATTTCAAGTCTGACTACATATTTACTCATGCTTGGTCACCCGATGGTAAAGTACTGGCGGTGGCTCGCGGCCAGTGG
>MESS01000020.1:40830-41552 GCA_001771055.1 Caldithrix sp. RBG_13_44_9 | reverse complement strand
TGATCAGCAACTTCCGGTGAAAAACTGTAGGGGTTTGATTCATCAAACCCCCACTAATGGAAAATAATTATGATTGGCAAAACCGTTTCACATTACAAAATTCTTGAAAAACTCGGCGAGGGTGGGATGGGTGTAGTCTATAAAGCCGAGGATACCAAACTAAAGCGCACCGTCGCCCTCAAGTTCCTCCCACCAGAATTAACCCGTGATCCTGAAGCTAAACAACGCTTTAGCCATGAAGCGCAAGCGGCTTCAGCCTTGCAACACAACAATGTCTGCAATATCCATGATATAGATGAAGCATCAGATGGCCAGATATTTATAGTAATGGATTGCTATGAAGGTGAATCATTGAAGGAAAAGATAGCTCGTGGGTCACTGAAACTGGAAGAAGCGGTTGATATTGTCGCCCAGATTGCCAGTGGATTGTCGAAGGCGCATGAGAAGGGAATAATTCATCGGGACATCAAGCCAGCGAACATCTTCATCACAACCGATGGGACAGTGAAGATTCTCGATTTTGGTCTTGTCAAGCTTACTGGAGGGCAAACAAAGCTAACGAAAGTGGGTTCGACCCTGGGAACTGTCGCCTATATGTCTCCCGAGCAAGCGCGTGGAGAGGAGGTAGACCACCGGAGTGATATCTGGTCATTGGGGGTTGTACTATATGAGTTGGTTTCGGGAAAATTGCCGTTTGCCAGCGAGTATTCAGCCGCAGCCGT
>MESS01000020.1:36112-40664 GCA_001771055.1 Caldithrix sp. RBG_13_44_9 | reverse complement strand
AAAGGTATATCAATTCCATACTTGCTTCGGAAGTTCCTTATCCGAAACCGTCGCACAATTCTGGTGGCGGCGGCCGGATTACTCCTTCTCGTTTTGACTGCGATCTTTCTGACTATCTGGATTCCGAAAACGTCACCGATCACCTCTCTGGCGGTCCTGCCACTGGAGAATCTGTCCGGTAATCCTGACCAGGACTATCTGGCGGCCGGTCTCCACGAGGAACTGATCGTTGATCTGTCCAGACTAAGCGGCCTCAACCGCGTGATCGCCCGGGCGTCTGTCATGCGGTATCGCAAGACAGATAAACGATTATCTGAAATAGCGCAGGAATTAGGTGTAGATGCGCTCATCACCGGCTCAGTGGTTAAGCTGGCTGACCGGGTCCATATCACAGTGCAACTCATTGAATCTTCCACCGAGAAGCAACTCTGGGCAGATCGGTATGAAAACCAATTGCGGGATATTTTATCAATCCGGAATGAAATTGTCACCACAATTGCAACTACAATCAAACTCCAACTCACTCCTGAGGAACAAACTCGCCTGGCAACCGTCCGGCAGGTCAACCCGGATGCTTATGAAGCCTATCTGCGAGGGATATTTCAGTGGTGTGGGATGACGGTTCAAGACTTCGACATTGCTCTGCAGTATTTTGAACTGGCCCGGACTATCGACCCAAACTATCCCTTGGCATATGCAGGTATTGCCATGGTTTGGATGGGCCGTCAACAAAACGGTATTGTCCCAACTTCAGAAGCCACACCGGAAATCAAAACAGCTGCCACGAAAGCCCTGGAATTGGACAGTACTCTGGCAGATGTCCATCGTCTCCTGGCCAATATGAAAGCATGGGTGGATTGGGATTGGTATGGGGCAGATATCGCCTTCCGTCGATCGATTACCTTGAATCCCAACGATGCGCAGGCCCACGCTTATTACTCTCACCTTTTACAGATATTTGGAGAGCAGGAAAAAGCGATGATGCAGATTGAACTTGCCAGGCAGCTGGATCCCTTCAACACCTTATTTCAATCTCTCCATGGGATGAATTTGATGTACGAACACCGCTATGATGATGCCATCACTCTCTTGAGTGATATTTTGAAAAAAGAGCCAGACGACCCTATAGCCCTCTCAACACTGCGATCGGCCTATCACATGAAGGGCAAGTATAAGGAAGCGTTGGAAATATGGAGGCGTTCATTTGCAGCCAAGGGAGATCCCCAGGCTCAGGAAGCGCTGGGGAACGGAACTTCGGAGTCGGACTATCGTGCAGCTTTGACAAACGTCGCCAATCTGATGATCGCCCGTTCTTATACAGCCCACGTTACCCCCTGGCAAATTGCTACTCTCTTTACGCGAGCAGGAAAGAAAAACGAAGCATTCGACTGGCTCGAAAAAGCGCTCGTTGTGAGAGATCCCAACATGTCCTATATAAGTATTGATCCAATTTTTGATTATCTGCGTGATGAGCAGCGTTTCAAAGCGCTGTTACGGCAGATGAATTTTCCCGACAGGCAGTTCAATTAACCGACCATAAATAAACGGAGGAAATCATGAAAAACATGTCACTCCTCTGGTGTTCAAATGGCATAATGGATATCTTATCTATAAACATGTCATCCCTGACGGGATTGGATAAAAATTGTTGAATGAATATTCGATTAAAAAAGAGATGCAAGCGATGATTGGTAAAACCATTTCACATTACAAGATTATTGAAAAATTGGGCGAAGGCGGTATGGGCGTAGTCTACAAAGCCCGTGACACCAAATTGGACCGGTTCGTCGCTCTGAAATTCCTTCATCCTGAACTCACCCGTGATCCGGAGGCCAAGGCCCGCTTCATTCACGAAGCTCAGGCGGCCGCAGCTCTCAACCACCCCCACATCTGCACCATCTACGAGATCGATGAGCACGACAGCCAGTCGTTCATTGTGATGGAATTTGTCGAGGGAGAAGACCTCAAGGACCGGATCCAGAAAGGTCCGCTCCAGATCGATGATCTCCTCTCTATAACCATCCAGATCGGAGAAGGGCTCCACGAGGCGCACGAGAAAGGGATTGTTCATCGGGACATCAAACCAGGGAACATTATGCTCACCTCCCGAGGTCAGGTGAAAATCCTCGACTTTGGACTGGCCCGGCTGGGGGCACATTCGAAACTCACCAGGACCGATACCACCCTGGGGACGACAGCCTATATGTCACCCGAGCAAACCTCCGGGAAAGAGGTGGATCGCCGGACTGACATATGGTCGCTGGGGGTAGTACTTTACGAGATGATCACAAGTGTGAGGCCGTTCACCGGTGAGTACGAGCCGGCAGTAGTCTATTCGATTCTGCACGACCAGCCGGAACCGGTGACATCTCGTCGCAGCCAGCTGCCGATGGAGCTGGAGCGGATAGTGGGAAAGGCCCTCGCGAAGAATGCGGCGGAGCGCTACCCGCATGTGGAGGATATGCTGGTGGATCTACGGGCGCTGCGTACAGTGACACAGAGTCACGGTATTCCTCAGAAAACAAAAACAAGGAACAAAAGAAACATGATGATTATCGCCGGAGTACTGGCTTTGATCATTATTGCTTTTTGGTCAGCGATCATCCCTCGCTTGTTCAAGCCATTAATCCAATTCAAGACTCAGCAGACCGCAGATAGTAGAAAGATGCTGGTCGTCCTGCCCTTCGAAAACCTGGGTGTTCCGGAAGATGAGTATTTCGCCAACGGTACTACTGATGCCATCACTGCCCGATTGGCTAGCCTGAGTGGATTGGGGGTGATATCACGGCAGAGCTCAATGCAATATAAAAAGACCACAAAAACAGTCCGACAAATCGGAGAGGAATTGGGGGTAGACTATATCCTCGAAGGCACAGTTCAGCGGGAAAGACCCGGGGATCCGGCAAGCCGGGTGCGGGTGATACCGCAGTTGATCCGGGTGGCTGATGATACCCACGTCTGGGCGGACACCTACGATGAGGACATGGTCGAAGTGTTCCGGGTCCAGTCGGATATTGCCGAAAGAGTGGCAACCCAGTTAGACATAGCGTTACTGGAACCTGAGCGTTGGGCGATCGAGAAAAAGCCTACTGAGAACCTCACGGCGTACGATAACTATTTGCGAGGGATGGATTATATTTATAGTCCGAATATTTCGGATGCCGAGATGTCCGTTAGTTTGTTTCAGAAAGCCGTCTCATTGGACCCCCAATTTGCCGAGGCCTGGGCCGGTTTGGCAATGGCTCACCATAATCTCTACTGGGCTTTTGACCGGCCTGGAGAACTCACGCTCGAGATGGAAGCGGCGAAACGGGCACAAGAGCTCGCACCCGATCTCCCCGAGACTCATCTGGCACTTGGATTCGTTGCTTACGCCCAGCGTGAGTTTGACAAAGCGCTCGCGCACTTCGAAAAGGCCGAAGCTCTGCGACCGAGCGGGGAAGCTACCCAGGCCATCGGTTTTACCCTGAGACGCCTGGGCAGATGGCAGGAGGCATTGAATTATGCCGAAAAAACCCGCAGACTGTTACCTAGTTCCGCCAGTGTTTATTCAGGTATTCTCGGCTATACTAAATCCAATCTCCGCCAGTTCGATGAAGCCGAACAGGATGCTGATCATGCGATTTGGCTTTCACCCAAAATGGCTGATGCTCATATGGTGAAAGCAGGGGCCTTGGTAAAAAAAGGTGACATGAGTGCAGCAAAGCAGGCTATGCTTGACATGATGCGCCAGATAGAAGTCACCGACGCAGCGGAGAATGGCCTGACTCAGGGTCTCACAGGTTGGTGTGCCAGTATATTTTATCGTCTCTTTCCAGAGATATTTACAGAGGCATTCAACGCCTTCGAGGCCGGGCCCATAGAACGGTATCGTGGGATACAACCCGCAATGATTGCAACCGCCCATCTTGCCCGGGCTTTCATCTATGAGGCCATGGGAGACCGGCAATCCGCAAGCACCCGTTACGATTCAGCCAGAGTTCATTTTGAGCGTATTATCCGATCGAATCCGCAGTCGGCATATGTCCCCGTCTATCGCAGCAATCAGGGTCTGGTATACGCCGGGCTCAATCGTTGCGGAGAGGCGATCCGGCTTGGGGAAGAAGCAGTTCGAATGATACCGATATCCAAAGACGCGATTATAGGTCCCTCTCTTATTGGAAACCTGGCGGAGATTTACTTGAGGTGCGGTAAATACGAATTGGCGATCGACCAGCTCGAAACCTGGTTATCGGTGCCATCGGATGTATCGGTTGACCTTCTGCGCGTCGATCCCCTCTGGGATCCGCTCCGAACGAATCCGAGATTTCGCCGGCTGGTGGAAGGAAAATAGATTTTATGGAAATGATTGGTAAATCAATTTTTAATAATCGGATATTTGTAGGGGTTCAAAATTTTGAATCCCTACAACCCAAAAATCAAATAATGTTTTTTATCCTGATATTTTAAAACTGGAAACACATCTATGATTGGCAAAACCATTTCACATTACAAGATTATTGAAAAATTGGGCGAAGGCGGCATGGGTGTGGTCTACAAAGCCGAAGATACC
>MESS01000020.1:35222-36076 GCA_001771055.1 Caldithrix sp. RBG_13_44_9 | reverse complement strand
CCGGAAATGACCCGTGATCCAGAGGCCAAAGCCCGTTTCATCCATGAAGCCCAGGCCGCCTCTGCCCTGCAGCATCACAACATCTGTACCATCCATGATGTAGATGAAACCGAGGATGGACAGATTTTCATCGTCATGGATTATTACCAGGGCGAAACGTTAAAAGATCGTATTAATGTTGGGGAATCCCATGTAGAGGCGACCCACCGGGTAGCCCTTACAATTAACCAATGCCTGGACATCACCACCCAGATTGCCGGCGGGTTGCAGGAGGCCCATACCAACGACATTGTGCATCGCGATATAAAGCCAGCCAATATTATGATCACCAATAAAGGTGAAGTGAAGATCATGGATTTTGGGGTGGCGAAATTGAGCGGCCAGACAAAACTTACCAGAGAGTCCTCCACCCTGGGAACTATTGCCTACATGTCTCCGGAACAGGCCCGCGGCGAAGAAGTGGATCACCGGACTGATATCTGGTCACTGGGAGCAGTGTTGTATGAGATGATCTGCGGACAGACTCCCTTCAAAGGTGACTACGAACCGGCGGTAGTATACTCCATCATGAATGAAGAACCACTTCCCTTAACCGGTTTGCGCAGTGATGTCCCCATGGAGCTGGAACGAATGGTAACTAAATGCCTGGAAAAAAATCCGGCAGAGCGCTATCAGCACCTGGATGAATTGATCGTGGACTTGCATCACCTGCAAAAAGAATCTGAAATTAAAAAAGTATCAACTCAAAGAACAGTTGCTGCAATATCCCCTAAAGAACATTTGAGATCCTGGATGTGGCCGGGAATCTTTCTGTTTATGTTCATCTTATTTGTCGCCTCATATTTTCTCTGGGT
>MESS01000020.1:34856-35069 GCA_001771055.1 Caldithrix sp. RBG_13_44_9 | reverse complement strand
CGATATCCTGAAACAACTGGGCAGGGAAGACATCGGACAAATTGACGAAACCATGGGTAGGGAGATCTGCCGTCAGGCAGAAATCGGTATGCTGGCCATTGCTACCGTCCGTAAGTTCGGAAAAATATATACTATCGATTTCAAAGTTCTGGATGTAACTAAAAATGAATACCTGTTTACCACCATAGAAAAGGGAGAGGGACAGGAAAGCAT
>MESS01000020.1:30795-34726 GCA_001771055.1 Caldithrix sp. RBG_13_44_9 | reverse complement strand
TTCAAAGGGGAAGAACTGATCAACAAACTAAAATTCAAGGACGCCCAGGCTGAATTTAAAAAAGCAATTGCCCTGGATTCCACCTTCGGACTGGCCTATTATCGCCTGGCCTATGCCATTGACTGGGAACGTGACACCCAGACCGCCAGAAAATATATTCAAAAGGCCATGAATTTACTTGACCGGATTCCCGACAAGGAAAAATTTCTGGTACGGTCTGAATATTCAAATATAGCAGAAGGTTTTGGTCCTGGTCTGGTCATTCTGAGAGAAATGGAACAGATCTACCCTGATAATAAAGAAATGATCTACAATATCGGTGACTGGTCCTGGCATGTTGGAGATTTTGCCACTGCTGAAAGATACCTGGAGAAGGTACTGTCAACTGACCCGGACTTTGAACGCGCCCTGCAGCATATAAGCTGGACCTATCGGAAAACCAAACAATATGAAAAAATGCTGAAAACAGCCGAGAGATATGTGGCTGTTTCCGGTTCAGGGGAAGCGTACGAATTATTGACTGATGCCTTAATCAATTTAAACGATTCAGAAACAGCCATACAGCGGCTGCGAGAAGCGGAGAAGTTACAGCCAGACAATCATAATTTAAGGGTGGCCACAGCTAACATATACCTGCAGTTGGAGAAATATCAGCAGGCCGAAGTCGAGCTCATGACCTTAATTGGAAAAGATCAACCAGCTGCTGCCAGAATATCAGGTTACTCATATCTCTCCCGTGCTTATGCCTATGAAGGCCGATACCGGCAGACCTGTAAAATGCTGGATGAACTCATCAATTGTTATTGGCAAATTAAAGACACCTCCAGTGCTGCTTATATACACATTATTAAAGCATTTAATCTTATAGTTGCTAACAATCTAGATTCAAGCTGGAAGGAAATGGAGAAAACCATTCCTCTTCAAAAATCAGTTGAGGGAGACTACTGGTATGCTCTCTCGGATTTTTATATATATCACCGTGATTATGACAAAGCAGAATCTTTAGCAAAATCACTCTCAACCAAGTGGTGGTATCTGTATATTCTCGCCCTTACCGATGCCGAAAAAAATGAGTGTGCAAAAGCGGAAGCATTAACTGATACCTTGCGACCAATTTTACCTGCTCCTTTTATGCTGGTGTTAATCTATAAATTAGCCGGGTGTCAATTTGAAAATGGGCAGTTGGATAAAGCTGAAAAGAATCTGCTGCTATTACCGGAGATGATTGATAACACTTACGGTTTTCGATCCTGGTATTATCCCCGCAGCTTTTATTTATTGGGCAAAATTTCCCAGGAAAAAGGTCAGTTGGATGTCGCTAAAAAGTATTACCTGAAATTTTTAGATCTCTGGAAGAATGCCGATGAAAATTTACCGGAATTGATCGAGGCCAAAAAACGATTGGCGCAATTGAATCAAATGATGTAGGGGTTTGATTCATCAGATCTCAATAATGGAAAATCACAATGATTGGCACAACCATCACACATATTCGGAAAATTGTAGGGGTTCAAAATTTTGAACTTATATTCTCAGGTTAGCAGAATCTGAATAATATTTTCTGTTTCTTTAAGATTTTTTACCAGCACGCTGGGGTGATATTCAGCCAGTTCATCTTCTTTCACATGTCCGCTGGCCACCGCCAGTGATTTCAGATGATTGACCTGGGCACACTTGATATCATTGACACTGTCCCCCACGATCCAGATGTCCTTTTTATCAAAGAAATGGCCATAATATTTTTCAGCCCGCTGAATGGCAAAGGACGGCAGCTCCTCCCGCTTCAAAGCATCATCGCCAAATGCTCCAATGGGAAAATAACTGAATAAATCCTCCTTCGCCAGTTTAAGCTGTGCTCCAGACAGGACATTACCAGTTAACAGACCGAGTGCAAAACGGGAATCATTTTTCAAAACTGCCAGCAGCTGCTTTACCCCCGGCAGAATGGTTACCACTTCATCCTTTTTTAATTCCTGCTCCAGCTTTTTTAAATAATTTTCGATACTGCGATTAGTAGTCTCCTCAATGATGGCTTCCTGCATTCCGCTGCGATTGAGCAAAGTATATATGATATTGCGATCGGTGTTTCCTACGAAATCATGGATGTTCCATTGCATGGGCATCCCTGCCTGCTCGGCTACGGCTTCGGCCATCAGTTTAGCTGCCACCCCACCGGTGAGAATCAACGTTCCATCGATGTCAAAGAGAATAAGTTTTTTGCCCATACCCATAACCACTCAACTTAATTGTAGAGATAACCTCTCCATCAATACCCCAATTTTTTCAGGGCTGAAGATTTTTTCCGCCAGTTTTCCATTACCCGGACGAACAGCTCTAAATACACCTCCCGCTGCAAAAAAGTTTCGATATCCTTCCGGGCCAGCTCTCCTACTTTTTTCAAGGCCTGTCCACCCCTGCCAATGATGATACCTTTCTGGGAGTCATGATCCACATAAATCACCGCCCGGATCAGATCTTTCCGTCCCGCCTTCTCCCGGAATTCCTCTAATTCAATGTGACAGGCGTAGGGAATCTCTTTGGCAAATATTTTCAATATTTTTTCCCGGATGATCTCGGTTACAAAAAACCGTTCATTTTGATCCGAAGAATAATCCGCTGGAAAATAAGCCGGATGTTCCGGTAACTCTTTTAAAATTTCCTGCAATAGAAGTTCTACACCATCGCCCTTGAGTGCCGAAATTGGAACATAACCAGATACTGGAAAAAGTTTCTGATAATCGGCTATGATGGGCAGCAATTGCTCTTTCTGGATTTTGTCAATCTTATTGATGACCAGAATAACCTTTTTTTGCAAGGACGCTATTTTTTGCCCGATCTGTTCCAAATCCTGCGGCCAATCTGAATATTCAACCAGCAGCAGCACCAGATCGGCATCCTGCAGTGATTCCTGCAAATATTGCATCATGAATTTCTGCAGTTCATAATGCGGGGTAATCCAGCCAGGGGTGTCAATAAAGACAATCTGGTAGTCCGTTCCGTTCAATATACCTAATATTTTTTTTCGGGTAGTCTGCGGTTTGGGAGTAACAATTGAAAGTTTAAAATTCAGGAAAGCATTAAGTAAAGTGGATTTACCTACATTTGGTTTTCCGACAATCGCCACATAGCCTGCCTGGAATTTTTTTTCTGTCATGTTATTATCATCATCTTTGTTAGAAAATTTACAGGGCTTTTCTGGATTCCGCAAGAAGTAAGAAAGGTAGGTTCGATGACTAAAATATTTACTCTACACTTAACAGCGAGGACCTAATTTTTTACCTTACCTTAATAGATTCAAATAACTTATCTTTACATGAATTTCAAATTAATTTCTGGAAATTTGATATATCTTCAAGAAAGACTGTCCTGCTCAACCATCAAATTATGGTCAATTATCTTTTAATAATTTCAATTATTTTATTGATTACTTCATTTATTTTGAGTGAGGAGATTTTTCCGGCTGGGTAAATAATTATTCTGGAGTCAGCTGTAAAAAGTCTGTTAGGTCTGATTGTGGAAGCCTGATTTAAACTGCCTTTGAGAAAATCTTCGTTAAAAAGTGGAATCGAATCAGAATCTTTTCTAAATGTTGAGGTAATCTGGCAAAGAATAACATCATCTCCTTTTAGATTTGTCACCACTAGTGCCGGGCGTTTTTTACTGGTGCTTAAATCTGAAAAAGGAAATGGTACTACCACAACATCTCCTTTCACAAATTTGCCCATGCAGCTTCCTCTTCCGGAGCATCCCAATCTTTACTGAGTACTTTTTCAGATGCAATCATTGTTAAAAAGGTGTCTGAATTATTCTGATATTTTAATTCATCAGTATATTCTTGATATGGAAATAATATCCATTTACCCAAAAATTTTTGATTTCGAGCAATCGAATCAGGAAAACCCATTGAATTATCTGAAGTAAGCAATATATC
>MESS01000020.1:24141-30585 GCA_001771055.1 Caldithrix sp. RBG_13_44_9 | reverse complement strand
AGGATACTCCATACATGAAATTTTCATCAATTTATAATAGTCGTCGTAATATTAGTCACCTGATTAAGAAAAATCAATATCTGAATCACGTATTAATTTCAATCAGAGATAGTTTGGGAAAAATGATATTCTGATTTTACTTGGAGTGCATAGTATAGACGCCATCCCAATCCTCCGGTGGAGGTTCCTTAGAATATTCTTTTACCCGTCGCAGATATTCTTTGGAGGGACCGTCTTCCGGAACCAGGCTCAGACAGAAAACAAAGCAGTCTTCAGCCTTTTTCCAGTCCCGGGTGTGATAATACCGGATTCCATTGACAAAAACCGGGAGCATGGATCGCAGGTTATCGGAAAGGGATTGTTCACGCCGGGCTACTACTTCCAGCACCCGCACCGGTTTCTGACGTCCTTTTACCCGGATCAGATCCAGCGGCCGTGAGATAATATCATCTTTAGCCAGTTTATATGTATCCTCGCTGATCATGATACGGGTGCCATAATCCTTATTTGCACCTTCCAGCCTCGAGGCCAGGTTTACCGGATCTCCCATCACGGTATAGTCAAAAACCTGCTTGGAGCCCATGTTACCGACAATCATATGTCCGCTGTTGATCCCAATCCGGCCGGTTAAACTGCTGATTACATCTTTATATTTCGACAAATCCAGAGTTTTCAGGCGTTCCTGCATCTCCAGAGCCGCATGGCAGGCTTTAACAGCATGGTCCTCAAAAAACACTGGTGCCCCGAACTCCGCCATGATCAGATCACCTTCATATTTATCAATGATCCCGTCGTATTTGAAAACGATCTCCGTCATCTCGGTTAGAAACAGGTTGATCAGATTGACCAGTTCAGCAGGTTTCAAATGTTCAGATATCGAGGTAAAATTAGCCAGATCCATAAAAATTACGGTGAGAAATCTTTCCTCACCCCCCAGCTTTAACTTCTCAGGATGAGCCAGTAATTCTTTTACCACCTTCGGCGGCACATAACGCTCGAAGGCCCCGATGATCATCTTCTTCTCTCTCTGGGTGATTATGAAATCATGTAAAGTGCCGCTGATAAAACCCAACACCATTCCCAGGGTGGGCATCACCATGGGCATCAAATAACGATACCTGGCAAAAAGATAGAACTGTGCCAAATTGTATACAATGATCAGGACGGCTGATAGACCGATGGACAGGCCGGTGGATAAACGCAGCACCATCAGGTAAACAATCACAATTAAAAGCAGCAACAGGCCCAGGGAAATCCAGTGATTGATCTCCTTATAGTAAAGGCTGTTCAGGATGCTCCAGATGGCATTGGCATGGATCTCCACTCCCGGCATTTCCGCTTTACGCTCATTACCCTGACGATCTTTAAATTCAAAGAAAGGAGTGGGGAAATTATCATGAAGTTCGGAAACCGTAGAACCAATCAGCACAATTTTATCTTTGAAAACTTCATCCGATAGCAGTGAAGTGGAAAAATAATCCAGATCATAGTCTTCCTTCAAAGAAAACTGCTCATCGTCGATCACACTGTCAAAAGAGTACTGGGGAAAAGTGCCGGCTGGCCCGGCAAAATTGATCCGCAGCATTCCTTCCGAAGATAAGGGTATTCTAAGATCACCTAAATGAATAATACCTTCCTCGATACGAATGGAATCGCTCTGGGGAATATCAAAATATTTTTTCAGTACCTGCAAACCAAAAGAAGGAAGGAGTTCTTCCTGATATTGCTGGGCAATCACATATTGCCGGTACATTCCATCCTGATCTGCCTCCATGCTCACCAATCCCCAGGCACTGTCCGCTGCCAGCAACACCGGAACGGGAGTGCTCAGTTTGGCATAGGAACGCCCTCTTCCGCCATATTCCAGTTTTCCTGCTAAAACCACCCGGCCAGACTGCTGAACTGCCCGGGCCATTCGTTCATCACTGCCTTGATTCACCAGATCCGGGACATCGAGGATAACATCCACTCCAATCACTTTAGCACCGGCCTGGGTTAAATTCTCGATCACCTCGGCATAATAATGGCGCGGCCAGGGCCAGCGGTCCGGAAGCGATTCAAAGGATTGATCGTCGATGGTTACCAGCACCACCGGGGAATCTTCAACCGGAAGCGGTCCCCGCCATCCATAACGCCAATCAATGGTCTTTAATTCCAGTGAATCAAGGGCAGGCACCAACCGGATAAGCAGGGTCAGAAAAAATACCAGCAGGATTATACCAACAATGGTAAAGATCGAATATCTTTTCATAGACAATACCGAATTCAACCGCTTTCAGCGAATTACTTCAGCAACAACCATCGTTCTAAAAATTGATATCATACCGCAGAGTATAAATGAAATCTCCGTAACTCCGATCTCCACTGTAGTTAAGCATATCTGCCATTACCGAGAAACTTCCATACTTCGGAAGAGTGTAGTTGGCCCGGAATGAATAATAACTGCGATTATATTCCAAATCGGCCAGAGTGCTCAGATTATATTTGGAGGTGATGGAACCGAATCTCAGATTGGCCTGCAGTGTCAGCTGGTCTTCGGTAAAAACATTGGTAAACTTATAATTTCCGCCTAACCCGAAGGTGGTAAAATTCAACTCGCTTCCCAGAGTAGGATCATCCATGCCGCTTTCGGTTTTTTGCAGGATCACTTCCAGCAGAGTCTGCAATGGGATGGCATACTGGCTGCGCAGATTAACCGTCAGGTAATCGGAAGTGCTCTCGGCATATTTGAAAATATCATCCCGGCGATAGTTCATCAGATCCAGACCAATCCGGTTCTGTAGACTTTTTAAGATGAACCGGTAACCGGCAGAAAAGTTTATGGAAGAAGTCTGATTATCCTCTGGCCGGTTTAAAATGGATTCCAGAGAATCAACCGGTACATCGTTATTACGTGAATAGTTGTTATATCCGATGGTCAGTTCCGGCAAATTATGCATCGGGAAGTAGGAAATATTACCATAGAAATTCTTGGTGTCAGTGGTGTTGCTTTTAATATCCTGCAGATTGTTGTGATATTGCCGGTATCCCAGGGTCACGAACAATTGATTTTGTAACAAAGCGATATTATCCACCAGATGGAATCCGCGGTTATCTCTTAACAGGTAAGGCTGGCCCAGACTGTAATAATCTTCGTCAACCGACTCATAGATAAAGCTGAAGTTGTTTTTAAAATAGCGCAATAATAATCTTCCCTGATAGGCCAGTCCAGGTCGCAGGATCAAATACTGGTTCACGGTGACGAATTTATTGACCAGATCATAGAACTCCTTGTCGGAATCCGAAATATTATCAAAAATATTGGCCAGTGAATCGAACGGGATACTTCCGCCCTGAATATTCCGGTTATAGAGACTGGTGTTCACGTTGCCTTCAAAAATGATGCGATGTTGATCGAACCCCAGAAAAAGATCCGATCCAAAAGCAGCGTTTTCCTGTGGATTGATGCCATAATTAATGCTGTTGATGTCATCTTTACCTTTTAAATAAGTGAAGCCCAACTGGAACTGTTCACCGGAACCGAAACTGGGGCGGACGGTAGTTATTTTCCGGCGGTACGTTCCATACACGGTGGTAGAATCTGCTGGATTATAAGAGCCATCTATTCCCCGGTTGGTCGTTCCAGTAGCAAAATCCAGATTGAACATTTTCATATACATCCGGGCATAAAAACCCCGCAGGAATATATTCTGCATGATCATTGGATTTAACTTGGGATAGGTATCTCCTGCTTCCAGGCTGATGTAGTTATCGTTCATAAAATTATAGCGGACGAAACCCGAATATCGGTTTACCGGCTGGCGGCTGGATTTTTCCTGATTACTAAAATACAACCGGCCGCCTAAATCCCAGTTATTATAATCAGCACGCAGCTGTAATCCGCTCTGGTTATAAGAATTATCCAGATTACCCTCACCTAAATTTTCCTGGCGGGTTTCAGCAAAAAATCTTCCGGAAATAGCCCACTCACCGCTGGGCTTTTCCCCGCCCCTGGCCGAGAGACTGGTGAAAAACCATTCCCGGCTGGCTACCAGTTGACCCTGCCGGTCATACAGTTCCAGCCGAATCTTATGCCGGCCCATTGGAACGGTGTGAGGTGAAAAAGTGATAAAATCGCCGAATTTCTGAAGGTAGGGAGTCACATCCCAGGTATTGAGATACAGCTTGGTTTTCTCGATATCGATCATGGAAAGCAGGCTTCCAAAAGAGGCACTGACTACCACATCACTGCTGTATAGCTGCTCTTCCTGCTCCGGACTGATAATAACGATCTGGTCTCCATAATTCCGCAGGGTCTGAACGGCCGTGCGAAAAACCCGGATGGCCGGGGCATCCGAAGGATAAGATTCATTACGGTTATCCATATAAGCAATGGTAAAATAATATTCCAGCAGATGTCCGTTACCTTCTCCTACATTAAGGGAGGCAAAATAATTGAATCCTTCATTGCCCATTGGATACATTTTAAAACGACTTTCGCCGCTCCAGCGGTACCACAGCTGCACCTCCGTAACCGGGATACCGGAGAAGTTGGAAATGGTAATTTCCACCGGGAATTCGTTTTGCTGGTTGAGGATTTTGGTAGGGGTATATTGAATCTCAACCCCATCCCGACCAAAAGCCGGAATACTGAAAATCAGAGAGATAATAACAATAACACTGATATATTTTGTTCTACCCATGGCCAGCCTCATATAATTTCATTCCAATGGTCAACGTTTATAAAATTCGGATTTACGACCGTTCCATTAAAAAAGAAACTACTAAAAACCTGGTATTATTCCTGGTTTTCTTCCTGATAATCGATGATCATTTTCCTGGTTTTTCCGTCGGCATCTTTGAATTCGATTTCCAGTGACTTCAGGTCTCCAACACCTTCTTCATCAGATGGTATTTCATCCGCCTTGGTCAACCGGATCTCAGGTGTTTTATCTTCTCCGGTAAATAGGGCAGTTTGACCTTCTTTAACCAGGAATTTTCCAGCGGCATTATCCAGATCCACTAATCCCTCCAGACAGATATACATAGTTCGTCCGTCCTGCATTTGAATGGTCCACCATTGAGTTCCTTTAACAGATGCCACGGAGGTAGGGGTGGTAATGGTAAATTTTCCTTTGGGTTGAACCAGGCTGGCCAGGAAAGTCCCCACTTCTACGATGATATTTTTATTGGTCTGCTCTTTTTCTTTTTTTGCTTCAATCGTACAGCTGGAATTCTCTTTTATTCTCAGCAGACTTTTATCATCGGTGAATTTGATGGCACAGAGCGAAGCACCGGCGGTCCTGATTTTGTCACCATCATAGAGCACAGTTCCCTTTCGAAGATCCTGGGCCTTGGTCTCTTTAGCCCGGAACAGGCTCACCTTACCGCGGGAATTTAACACCACCGCTACTGCATCAGCGGCTTGCACTATAAATACCAGAGAAAGTATCGATATCAGAATGTATGAAAATATCAGTGAAAATCTCATCGGCTTCTCCCCAAATTAATTTTCTATAATCACTTCTTGGATGGTAATTTTACCGGCCACCAGTTTTTTAACAAATTCCTCCAATTCCTGAATCTCGATCGGAGAACTGCTGATCAGCAGATATCCGCTTGGATCGTATCCCTGCAGTTGTTCCATGTACTGATCATACTCTTCACCGAGTATTTGCCGGAGATAGGCCAGAATTTGATTGCGATTGGCAGCAGCCTTCTCACGATCGGCCACCTTAAACTGGTAAACATCACTGGGTAGGGTGATCAATCCCGAAGCGGAAGGGATCAGGGCTTCTACATACCAGTAATAGATATATCCCGGATCAATCAGTCTGACAGCGCCCCGGCTGCCGCTGAAACCACCCCCCTCGCTGGGAAATAACAGCGGATTAGTTTCAGAGGGATATTGAAAAACCTGGCTGGGATAATTTTCCAACCGCAGGATCGGATCCCGGCTCAACACATCCTGGATATCTTCTGCCTCGTACTTTCGATAGACCAGCAGGTTGAACAACCCGGCATCGGATTGCCAGATAAAATATGGTGTGGTAGTTGGTATTTCCGGAACATCCCCGCTGTTCACCCGGGCTCCTGGGGAAATGGGTTCGATAGTTGTCGGATTGGTAATGGTAAGGATGTTATCCGCAGGATTACTATCAGAAATGATGGTGCCACTTGGATCGAGCCTTAGTTCGATCCGGAATTCATACACTCCAGCAGGCAGTTTTCCGGTCGCCGCAATTTGGTTCTCCATCCCTTCTATGGCAGAAAAGTTAATTCCATAATTGGTAATTTTAATATTCTGATCCTCTATCAATGCCACACCAGTATTCAATTGACTGCTGGAGAATCTGAATCTACCTGTTGGTAACTGAAAGACGTTTGACTCTCCTTTAACAAATTCATCCGATTGGCTAAACACTGAAAAAAGGATTTGAACGGAAACCTCAGGTCCGTCATTCA
>MESS01000020.1:22640-24134 GCA_001771055.1 Caldithrix sp. RBG_13_44_9 | reverse complement strand
CAGAGTAAAATAATTCGGAGCGTTTCCCAGACCTATCGGATCGAGATCCCCTACATAAAAAACCCGCGCATATTGATCAAAAAGATGCAAGTCAATGGTTTGAGGTTGGACCTGCGCGGCTGTAATGAGTATCAGGGAAAAGATAAATAAGAGGAGGCTAATGAGGTATTTCATAGAACTCTCCATGTTTAAATTTCGCTTAATATAATAATAAATTTTCAGTTAACTCAAATTAATAATTGTATTTAACCAAAATATCCGGAAATCTTTGTGATCTAAGGCATAGCTGGATTTTAAATAATTTCAATGATCAAAGCATGCTTCCTCATAAAGCGGATTATTTGCCATGAGCAGCTGGATGGTAATAAGTGAAAAAAACGCAGCATTACCCCTGTTGTGAAAATATTACTTGACAATTTCAATTAATCATGTAAATTAAGTTCAACCAATCAATAAAAGTCCGAATGCCTATATATTATAAACATTTTATCAACAGCTGCTATATCAGAATATTTAATATTTTTTACACAAGATTTGTTATTTCATTTTGATTTAAATAAAAAAATAACTTTTTCAAGGACCACGGGCATGACCAAAAGAGAATTTGTAAAGCTAAAAAAAGGCGACATCCTGCTGGTAATCAGACATCTGCTGAACGATAACGGTCAGATTCTAGTAGCTGAAAATAGTGAATGGAAAGTGATGGAACTTGAGATCCAGCCGCACAAAAATCAAATTGAAAAAAACCAGAGATTGGTTCACATTTATAATGATCAAAACAAACAATCCCTCACCATTTCCAAAAACAACAGCGTCAATTTCGTGGTTTATAAAAGAAAACGGGGACCTTTACCGCGCGAATAACCGGACTACCGCCCTGAGTTATTCAATACCTGTAAGGAGAAGCAGGACCTTCCACATCCAGTAAAATTTTTTCCATGTGACAAACCGCTTTTCATTCTGCATATTCAAGTCAAAAATAACAGATCAACTATCTTTTTTAAGAAGGCTGCTAATTATGGGTAAAACAATATTCTGTGTGCTGTTTTTCTGTCTGCTAATCCTGGCAGGTTATTCCCAATCAACCGATTTGCCCCATCAACTTACTGATGAGGAGTTGTTGAGGCTGGCCGGATATCAACCGCCTCTCTATATGGATGCCCTTACCGATCCTCCACCTTATCCGGTGAGAACCATGGCTGAATGGGAAGAGCTGCAGGGCATTATGGTCACCTGGACCAATTTCCAGTATATCCTGAGTCAAATTATTGACTATGCCCAGGATGAATGTCGGGTTTATGTGGTTTGCAGTGATTCGAATTCGGTAAGAAATTACCTGATTAACCGCGGTATTCCCATTGAGAATATCCAGTTTATCATCGCCAATTATAATTCCATCTGGATCCGCGATTATGGTCCCTGGACCGTTTACAGCATTCCCGGGGATACCCTGTGCATTGTAGACTGGATTTACAACCGGCCGCGGCCCTATGA
>MESS01000020.1:21493-22610 GCA_001771055.1 Caldithrix sp. RBG_13_44_9 | reverse complement strand
TATCCAGGCACCATTATATGCCACCACTACTGCACCCAATAATCTGATCCACAGCGGGGGAAATTTTCTGCCGGATGGACATGGCAGCGCTTTATCATCAAAACTGATCCTGCAGGAAAATCCAGGGAAGACCGAAGCCCAGATCGATACGATAATGAAAAATTTCATGGGTATTCAACAGTACATCAAAATGGATGTCCTGCCCTATGATGTGATCCATCATATCGATATGCACATTAAACTGCTGGATGAAGAAACCCTGCTGGTAGGAGAATACCCGCCGGGAGTATCGGACGGTCCGCAGATCGAGGCTAATTTAAATTACCTGCTTACCCACTTCAAAACCTGTTATGGCAGGGATTTCAGAGTGGTAAGAATTCCCATGCCTCCTGACCAGTATGGTCTGTATCCCAGTTCAGGAGGAGATTACCGCACCTACACCAATTCCATCATCATCAATAAAACGGTTATTGTTCCCACCTACCAGCTAAGGTATGACACCACTGCTTTCCGCATCTATCGCGAGGCGATGCCGGGATACCGCCTTGTGGGTATCGATTGTAATTCCATTATCCCTTCATTGGGAGCGATCCACTGTATTGTGAAGGAAGTAGGGGCCTATGAACCAATCCAAATTTCCCACGCTCCGCTGTTAAGTGTAAGAGATACACTTCAGAGTTATCTTATCATCACCAGCATACAGACCGGTAATGGTGTCCAGCAGGCTGAAATTTACTGGTCGGTTGATACCGCGCAGGGTTATGTTTCTATCCCCATGACCCCAACCCTTAATGACACCTTCGTCGCGGAAATTCCCCGCCAGCCGGGATATAATCAAATATTTTATTATATTTCAGCACAGTCAAATTCCGGAAAAGTCATTACCAGGCCGCTTACCGCTCCCAGAGGATTTTATACCCTGAATATTGAAGCAGTCAGCGGATTGGATAATGCTCCGGCATTCATAAGCCAGAGCCCAATTCTATATCCGAATTATCCAAATCCTTTCAATCCAGTCACCACGATCAGTTGGCAGTTGGCAGTTGGCGGTAAGGTTGAAGTCTCTGTATACAATTCAACCGGGCAACAGATTGTCCAATTGGTAGATGAAGAGCAG
>MESS01000020.1:15150-21410 GCA_001771055.1 Caldithrix sp. RBG_13_44_9 | reverse complement strand
GACGAGCCATACTGGAGAAAATGTACTCCGTAAAAAGATGGTACTTCTCAAATAGGGGAAAACAAGTTGGAAGATTTTGATGATTTTTGCGCTGAGGCTATGATTTAATTGGTTTTTGTAAAGGTATGCCGGAGGCGTTGGTTTTAGATTCGAAAGTTCTGTTCTTGATATCTTTATTCAGTTTACAGAAGTTCAACGGCATAACCACCGGTTCATCCTGAAAATCTTTCCGGATCCCTTCCAGCCATTTTTTCATATCCAATATGCTGAATGGTTTTTTGAAAACCATGCATCCCAATTCCCGGGCTCTGACAAGCCCGCTATCTCCCCAGTCTCCGGACATTACTGCTATCCTTTTCACCTTGCATCCCTGGCGCAGCTGCTTTTCTATAAAATTTACGCCGCTGGTTCCCGGCATATTCAGATCAGTAATGATAATATCCGCACAACCATTTTCCTCCTGACAGGTACAGGCCTCAGAATAATATAACGGGCAGTGATCGGGTTGATTGAACGAAGCAACCTCATATCCTTCTTGTTTTAAGAAATTGGTTAAAGTGATCCGGATCAGTTCATCGTCGTCAAACACCAGTATCCTAATTGCCATCTTTTTCCTTAATCATTGGGTATATCCGATATATATACGGCACTTCTCTGGAAATCTTTAATTTATAATAATTTACTGGATGGACGGAAAATCTTAAAAGCAAGAACAGACAGGTAATTAAAATCTGGCAGGAAGAATAGACTCCTCAACCCGGGGAGCAGTTATCATTCTGCGGACAGACTTTTCAGGCTGCTTTATTTCTCAGCCTTTTCTGCCTTCTTTTCAATATTTTCCTGATCATCCAGCAGGAATAGATCCTCAATCAAAGCATCCAGATTCCGCAATTCCTCCTGCTTCAGCTTTGTGCGATCAGCAGTTTTGGAATCTGATAGCTTTTCCTTAAAACTTGTTATTAATCCCATTTTACCTCCTTGTTATCCTATTATCAGAATCCTTCTAATAGAATAACATCGGACTTTTTTATACTTTATTTAGTAATTTTGTAATTTTTATGGCGAAAAACCTGCAACACACCTCCGGAGAAATAATAACCATCCCCTCTGTCTTTACAGCTAGGCCACCATAAACAACATCATTTAATTTTCAAATTTAACTTCTCCAGGGAAGCAAAAAATTGATCTGCGTCAAATATGGGGAGAGAACAGGTCGACTTGTGGCAAATAAATAATGCCGGACGATCGGCTACCTGTCGATCCCGGAAAAGCTCCGGACTCAGCAGGTTATTGGGCGGACCGGGAACTATCTGTATCACCAATTTATTCGGCAAATAAATTTTATACCATATTTCAGAAAGATGTGACTTTATTTCCGGTTTTAATTGTGAGAGGGTAATCTCCAGCGGTGAGAAATGATACAGCGAAAGCGCTTTCATCAGAGAAGGAACTGCAGCTCCCCTGTTCTCCAGATCGGATTTGGCCAGCTGTAAAATCTGTTCTGATTTTTTTAAATAAGCCGGATTGGCAGTGTAATGATGTAATCGCAGGAGATTAAGGCACATGATATGATTTCCGGCCGGAGTGGCCGAATCATATAACTGCTTTTGTCTGATAATCAAATTCTGGAATCTGTGATCTGAAAAATAAAATCCTCCCCCCTGCTCATCCCAGAAATGCAGCAATGAATATTCAGTCAAGTTGATGGCATTCTGCAGATACTCCTGCTGCTGGGCAATTTCAAAACTGTCCAGCAGAGATTGAATGAAAAAAGCATAATCGTCAATGTAGCCCCTGATTTTATTCTGATCATTTTTAATAGAGTGAAAAAGAGCAAATTCGGAGGCCATGAAATTATCCAACAGAAATTTTACTGCTTTCTCGGCGGCCGTCTGATAGATAGCGTTGCCGGTGATCTGATAAACCTCCCACAGGGCGGAAATCATCATCCCGTTCCAATCCACCAGAATTTTATTATCCAGGGCTGGCCGTATTCGGCTATTTCTTATCTGCAACAGTCTCCGGCGGCTATCTTCCAGTTGAGATCTGAGTTTTCCGATGCCTATCGGGTCATCATTCAGCTTAACCTCCAAAGGTCTCTCAATATGGGGAATATTTTCACCCTCAAAATTACCGGCCGGCGTTATATCATAATAGCGGCAAAATATTTCATTGTGATCCTTGTCCAGCACCTTTTTTATTTCATCATAAGACCAGAGATAGAATTTTCCTTCATGCCCCTCACTATCAGCATCCAGGGAGGAATAAAATCCTCCGGCTGGATCCGTTAATTCCCGCAGGACGAAATCAGCTGTTTCCTTGGCAATCTGGCGGTAAAATTCTTCCCCGGTCAATCTGAAGGCATTGACATAAACTCCGATGAGCAAGGCATTATCATAAAGCATTTTCTCGAAATGCGGAGCCAGCCATTTCTCATCAGTAGAATAGCGGTGAAATCCTCCGCCAATTTGATCATAGATCCCGCCGCAGGCCATTTTCTTTAAGGTGAACAGCACTATTTCCCGGGCACGCTGCTCACCGGTGTGGTGATAATAATTCAACAAAAATTCCATATCGCTCACATGCGGGAATTTCGGGGCAGCGATAAATCCGCCATACTTCCGGTCAAAAGCTTTTTCCAGATAAAGATAAAAACTATCCAGGGCCTTTCGGGCAGCAGGCAGCTCACTTCCGCCTTGAACGGTCTCGTTTTTCTCGAAATATTGCCGGATCTCGGCAGCATTTTGCAACACCTTTTGGTTATCATGCTGATAAATATCATGAATACGATTTAACAGATCAGGAAAACTGATTAATTCATAACGGGAAGCTGCCGGAAAATAAGTTCCCCCGTAAAAGGGGACTTTATCCGGAGTCAAAAACACTGTCAGCGGCCAGCCTCCCCTGCCGGTGGTCATCTGCACAAAGCTCTGATAAAAATGATCAACATCCGGATATTCTTCCCGGTCAACTTTGATATTGACAAAATACTGATTCATCAGTCGGGCGATGGCCTCATCTTCAAACGATTCATGCGCCATCACATGGCACCAGTGACAGGCCGAATAACCGATACTCAGCATAACCGGCTTATTCCCCTGGCGTGCCGCGTTGAATGCATCTTCTCCCCAGGAATACCAGTCCACCGGATTATGAGCATGCTGTAACAGGTAGGGACTGTTCTCATTTCCCAAACGGTTTGTGCGGCGGTTTTTATTTTTATTCGATGTGGTCATTTTTACCCTTCATAAAATATTTTTGATAAAATTGATGAGAATAACATTCCAGATTATGCAACAGTATTATCATCAAAAAGTATCCAATTTCTAAGTAATATTAGGAAAGAAGTTCCCGGAACGTTTGTTCCGAGCTGACAACGATAACCAATAGCTGAATGGATAAATTGAAACTGTGTTTTTTAAGATCCCCTTACCGCCACTTTATTTTCCCGACAAAACTCAACGGGGCAATCAGCAGATGATGCAGCAAATAACCAATTTCGAAAATAAAAAAATTATTAACTGACAGTGATTCTGCAAAGATCTGACTGCTTTTTCTGAGTGTCAGCATATCCACCAAAAATTTTATTACCAGCAAAAAAGCAGCCGGAAAATAAAAAAGTGGCAGCAGCCATAAAAACAAGTTGGACAAATGAAAGCTGAAATATCCCATCTTTACCACCGGTGCATAATATTTTCCGGCTGAGTGGTGACGGCGGCGTTGAATAATAAATTCCCGCAGGGAGGCAGGAATGCGGGTTTGTCCCCATCCGGCCGACCGCAGGCAGATTCCGGTCGTTAAACCGGCGTGCTGCATCCGGGCCAGTAACAGGTCATCATCACCGCCCAGGGATTGAGACAACGGGGCAAGACCTCCGGCCAGATCATACCCCCGCTGGGTATAACCCCAGGTAGTGCCAAAAGCCAGAAACGCTTTCTGATGACCAACTGCTGCTGCCGCAATGCTCCAGGTGAGAAGCCGTTCCGGTAATAGATAGGCCGACAAAACTGACTCACCGGGAGTGAATTTGGGAATATTGATCAGAACCTCAATTCCGGAGGCGAAATAGTCATCCAAAGTCTGCAAATAAGCTGGACCGGTCTGGACATCGGCATCCATTAAAATCAGGTGTGAAAAACGAGCGGCCTGAATTCCCTGCTCTAGGGCATATTTCTTGGGAGAATAATTTTCCGGAGTCTGCTGAACCTGCAGTAGGCTCATCCCTGAGAAACGGGAACAAAAAGTTTGAATGATCGGAATTGTTTTATCGGTACACCGATCGGCCACCACAATGATTTCATATTTCTCGGACGGGTAATTCTGCCTAAGTAAACTCTCCAGGGTGGAGCCGATATATTTTTCCTCATTATGAGCCGCGATGATAATGGAAAAGTTGTGTTCGGTTCGGGATTCGGGAATAAGCCAGTTGTTCTGAACCTTTTTAATTCCACTCCACCACCAGATAACAAAATAACAGTAAATGAAAAAGAAAAGCAGGGCCGCAAGGAAGAAAGGCATGGCAGGATTCACCGGTTATAGGACCAGCGCAACTTATTGCGGAAATCTTCTCCCCAGGCTAATTTATTCCTTAATAATGAGAAATAATCACTGTCGGAATATTTTACCAGTCTCGCATTGAAAGGTGCCCGGGTTATATCCAGCAGGGTACGGCTGGGAACTTCCCGGATATCCTGATTGTCCCCGGAAATAATGACCTGAGGATAATCGGTAAAAATCTGAGCTCTGATCACTGATTCTGGCGGGATAATCACCGGCCGGTTGGTGAGGGAATGCGGGCAAATCGGATTCAAAATAATGCAATTATTGGTTGGTACAACAATCGGACCGCCGGAGGATAGCGAATAGCCGGTGGAACCGGTAGGGGTAGAAATAATAAGTCCATCGGCCACATAATCATTGAAATAGCGGCCGTTGATCTCCACCCGCACTTCAATCACCCGGGTTGACCGTCCCTTCTCCACAGTAATTTCGTTGAGAACGATCATGGGATTCTCATCCCGGGTAAATTTCCCCTGCAGTAGCAGCCGTTCTTCAATTTGATAATCTCCGGCTAGAACCGATTTTAAGGCTTCTTCAAAATCCTCATACATGACCTCGGTCAAGAAACCCAATCCGCCTACATTGATGGTTAAGATGGGGGTCTGATGGTGACCCACCACCTGCACGGTGCGTAAAACTGTTCCGTCCCCCCCAAAACAAAAAATCATGTCACAATTGGCAGGGATTTCTTTCGCTGCTAAAATCTGGCATGGAGAGAATGGCTTTAACCCACTGTCCACCAGATCCTGCGGACAGAAAATTTCTACTCCCTTTCGGATGATCAGCTCGGTAAGCTGCGAGAAATTATCTTTTAAAAATTTTTTAAAGGGATTGGCGAAGACTCCAATTTTCATCATCTGGTATTCTCCGTGTCACATCTTGATTTTACCTAAAATAGCACAATTAGCCGGAGGTGTCAACAAACGATTTTGAAGATTTAATTCAGTTTTCATCAGAATTTCGTATTTGCTTTAATAAAGGGAATTGAACAGGATTTCCCGACTATTCTCATCATCCTTCACAAGTCTTTCTAGTGGTCGACCGATTCTGGATCTCTGAATCCTTTATCCATTTGGTAATGAATACCCGCATCATCTCTGGAGATAATTGGGAATATACAGCGCCCGCTTTATTTTATTGGTGGGAGTTTTTGTGAATGGTTCCGGCTGGGCAATAATTTTATTGAGCTGGGAAAATGCCGGCAGTCGCAGGTTTGTTTCCCGGCGGATATTTTCCAGGATCTGTTCGATCTCAACCGGCTGAATGGTATGTTCCGATGCATTCAATACCGTCTGGATGTAATCATAATCCAGATACACCCGGCCTATTAAAAGTCCACCGTCAAAATATACCAGCGATTCCTCCACATACATCGATTCCCGCAGTTTATCCTCAATGATCTCAGGATAGATATTCTCTCCGGAAGGTACCAGGTAAACATTTTTTATCCGGCCTTTGATGAACAGATACCCGGATCGATCAAGATAGCCCAAGTCCCCGGTCCTCAACCAGCCGTCAGTGGTAAATACTTTTTTTGTTTCCTCAATATTTTTATAGTAACCCGGCATCACATTGGGGCCCTTAACTAAAATTTCGCCCACGCCGGTTCTAGAATCAGGATGATCGATTTTGATTTTTACACCATCGATTGCCCGACCTACAGATCCAAATTTTAAATTTTTATAGTAATCTCCCGAAAC
>MESS01000020.1:14233-15128 GCA_001771055.1 Caldithrix sp. RBG_13_44_9 | reverse complement strand
CCATAACCGACCGCATACGGGATGTTTCCTTCTCTCAGGAATAATTCAACTTCCTGATTGAGGCTGGCACCGCCTATGACAAAACTATCCAGCCGCCCGCCAAATGATTCCAGAACTTTTTGACCGATCTTTTTATAGAGCAGTTTTCGTCCAAAATTAAATTTAGCCAGAAGCCGCAGGGTGCGGCGCCGGGCCAACTCCGGCAGAACCTTTTTGTGAAATATTTTTTCGAAAACCAGCGGAACTCCGGTCACTACCGTCGGGCGGATTTTCTGCATGGCATCCATTAAAATTTTAGGAGAAGGTTTTCGATCAATAAAATACACCGAAGCACCACGGGACAGGGCGCCGAGAAAACTGGTGGTTGAGCCGTAGGCATGTGCCAGCGGCAGCAGATTGAGAACCACAGTGTGCTGGTCAATCCTGCCCATGGTATTTGGACCACCCTGCGAATTCAGCACAATATTTTTATGAGTGAGCATCACTCCTTTGGAATGACCGGTAGTGCCAGAAGTATATAAAATTTCCGCCAGATCATTTTCCTCAATCTCTTTTCCCCTGCTCAGTTTAGTTCTCTTGAGATCTTTGGAAGATTCCCTACCTTTCAGGATGGACATCGAATCCAGGGAAATGATGAGTTTACTATTTTCCAGAGCACTCAAATCCAGGGAGTTATAGAATCTCTCATCGATGAAAACTGCTGCTGCCTCCGAGTGATTGATAATATGATTAATATCCGATTCCGGAAATTCAGTAAGAACCGGAACTACCACAGCTCCCATGCTGGTAATGGCTAAAAATGCCACACCCCAATTGGGAGTATTCTCTCCCAATAAGACAATCTTTTGTTTTTTTTGTAGGCCATTATTTTCTAAATGATCCTGAACCTGCTCAA
>MESS01000020.1:13262-14189 GCA_001771055.1 Caldithrix sp. RBG_13_44_9 | reverse complement strand
ACAAGTTTTCTTCCTCCAGTCAAAGGCATCTTTGGATATTTTATTGCGTATCATCAAAACATTGAATATTTTTTGGTCTTTAAAACTGATAAAACTATTGCAGGGTTAACCCCGGAGAAAATCATGAGACATTTTTTTACTTTCTTACTTATCGCCTATGTGACTGCCGGCCTGTGGAGTGGCAACTCTTACAGTCAGGAAAAGCAGGAAGAAAAATCGGCCAAGGATACCAGCAAGACTGCCGAAAAGGACGAGGAGAAGTCTAAAGCTAAAAAACCCAAAGAGCCGGCTTTTTCCGAGGCCATTGAAGATTTTATTAAACTGGAAGGATTTTTCAATATTTATTCCAATGACAAAGAAGGAAAGGTCTATATAGAAATTCGCCAGGATCAATTCGGACCGGTGTATTTATGCAATATCACCCGTCAGACCGGGGATGCTTCACTTTTCGATAGCGGGGCCATGTTAGATGAATTTCCTTTCATCATCAAAATGGTAGGAAAAAATATTCAGTTCATCCGCCAGAACGTGGCATTCCGGGCCAGTCAGGGTTCGGCCATCAAAAGAGCAGTGAAAAGTAATATTTCGCACTCCATCTGGGCTAATGCCAAAATTGCCAGTCAGCCTCATCCGGAAATCGGCAGTATCCTGCTGGATGCATCGGAAATATTCCTCGCTGATTATGCCATGGTGGGACACATTACCAGTGAGGCTAAGATACCTTATACCTTCGACAAAGAGAACAGTTACTTTTCAGATTTAAAATCCTTTCCACTGAACAGTGAGATCGAGGTGGCGCTGCACTTTAAATCCAGTAAACCACAGCCCTTATTTACGTTGGCCGATTCCCGCAGTATGCTGCACCGTTATCATTACAGTCTTTCGGCCCTCCCGGAAACCGGTTACCAGCCGCGCGTGGCCGATGAC
>MESS01000020.1:8223-13252 GCA_001771055.1 Caldithrix sp. RBG_13_44_9 | reverse complement strand
ATTTTTTAACCATCTATCAGGACTACAGCACTCAGCTGCTGGAGACTCCCTATAAATATTATATTACCCGCTGGCAGCTGGAAAAATCCGAACCAAAATTCAAACTCTCCAAACCCAAAAAGCCGATCACTTTCTGGATTGAGAACACCGTACCTGTTGAGTATCGCGATGCCATCCGGGAAGGGGTGTTATTATGGAACCAGGCCTTCGAGAAAATTGGCTTCGAGAATACCCTGGAAGTCAACCAAATGCCGGATGATGCCGATTGGGATCCAGCCGACGTTCGCTATAGCACTATCCGCTGGATCATTCAGCCAGGGGAAGGATATGCGGTCGGACCTTCACGGGTTAATCCAATCACCGGAGAAATCTATGATGCCGATATCCGGGTAAGTGCTGATTATATCCGGTTTTATTTCCGCGAATTCAGCGAGTTCATCACTCCCCTCTCCTGGACAGAGACAAAGTCCGATCAGCTATGGATGAGTAATCCCTCAGCTTTACCATCATTATCTGAGGATTTCCGGTCGGACAGATATTGCGATTTTGCCAGCGGGATGCAGCATCAAATGGCATTTGGCTGGAATTTGTTATTAAGCCGGGGATTGGTTTCGGACCGTCCGGAAGATTTGCAGAAATTCATCCATGACGCGTTGGTAGATCTAATTGTCCATGAAGTGGGGCATACTCTTGGTCTGAGACATAATTTCAAAGCCAGCTCGGCCATTGATATGAAAAATCTCAATGATAAAAATTTTACCAACCTCCATGGAATAACCGGCTCGGTAATGGATTATAATGCAATCAATGTTGCCAGTCAGAACCAGGCGCAGGGAAGTTTTTTCCAGACCACTCTGGGCCCTTACGATTACTGGGCAATTGAATATGCTTACAGACCGCTGGAACCGGATTCAAAAACAAGTGAAAAGGAAATGCTGGAAAAAATAGCCAGCCAAGTAGCTGATCCCTCGCTGGCATATGGCACCGATGAAGATGCGTTTGGATTATCCACCCGCGGCATCGATCCCAGTTGCAACCTGTGGGACCTGGGGAACGATCCTCTGCAATTTTACCAGCAGCGCCTGGACCTGGCACAGGAATTATGGAAAGAGATTCCTAAAGACTTCGAAAAAGAGGGGGAGCGATTCCAGAAATTGCGGTTGGTATTCGGACAGGGACTCACCGAATATGCCATTGCCGCTGCTAACCTGCCGAGATATATCGGAGGAATTTACACCTACCGCGATCACATTGGTGATCCTTCCGGGCGCTGGCCATTTGTAGTAGTTCCGGCTGTTAAACAACGGGAAGCCCTGCAAATGATCAATCGTCAGTTTTTTGCAGTACAGGCTTTCACATTCAGCCCTGAGTTATTGAATAAACTGGCGGCAGAAAATATGCCAGATTTTGAAGGAACTCTCTGGAGGAGATTGCGGGTGGATTATCCCATTCATGGAATCGTTCAGGTTATACAGGCATCGGCATTATTTCGATTATATGATCCTCTGGTTTTACAGCGGTTACAGGATAATGAACTCCGTTTTAAAAAGGGAGAGGAGCCATTTACCATGGCTGAGTCATTCCAGACAGTCAGAGAATCCATCTGGGAAGAGTTAAAAAACGGAAAGAACATAAACAGTATCCGCCGGGAATTGCAGCGGATGCACCTTTACCTGCTCACCCGCATCCTGGTCAATGAGCCGGGAATGCTGCCGCATGATGCAGTCACTTTGAGCCGGGTAGATCTGACAGCGCTAAAAAACCTGATCGATACCCGGATTTCTCAAAACAATTTAGACCTGTATTCAAAGGCCCATCTGGAAGAAACCAGAGCCAAGATCGAGGCGGCTTTAACAGCCCAGATTCAAAAAAATTTATAGAAACCTGAGTCAGTAGAAGCTGAAAACCCGTTCATTTTAAAAAATGAAGGGGCTTTGTTTTTAGAAATACTCTGGAAAAACAATATAGTTTTTTCTAATTTTGTTTAACTGCTGATGATAATCGAATATACTTGACTTCAGATCAAGGAACGGCCTATGAAAAAATGGCGATGCCGCATTTGCGGATATATCCACGCCGGCGAAAATCCGCCTGAGCTGTGTCCGGTGTGCGGAGCTGCTGCAGACGATTTTAAACCTCTGGAAAATCTTTTTTCCCGGAGTGATTCTTCAGCTCTCAAAAGAATAATCATTGTAGGAAACGGTGCAGCCGGAATTGAAGCAGCCCGGACCACCCGAGAAAATAATAACCGGGTGGAGATCCTGGTCTTCAGCAATGAAAGCTATCCCTTTTATTCACGTATCCATCTCTCGACCTTTATCGGGGATGATTCGAAAATAGAAAGCATAACCATTCATCCTGCCAGCTGGTATGAGCAGCATAAAATAACCACTGTACTCAATACTCCAATTAAAACCATCGATCCCAAACAACATAAAATTTTCGACCAGCAGGGATTATCATATTCGTATGACAAACTGATCATTGCCACAGGTGCATCTCCAGTTATTCCTCCCATACCGGGTATTAACAAAAAAGGAGTATTTGTCCTGCGCAATTTAGGCCAGGCTCTGCAAATTCGCGAAATAAGGAAGGACTATTCTTCTGCGATAATCATTGGCGGTGGTCTATTAGGAATAGAAACCGCGACCAGTTTAAGTAAGTTTATTAAAAAAGTGACCATTGTAGAAATTTCAGACCGGCTCATGCCGCAGCAGTTGGACAAGGAGGGTTCTATGGTCTTGACTCACCTGTTAGAGAGCAGGGGGATAACTATCAGAACCTCCATGAAAGTAGAAGAAATAACCGGGACAGCTCAACTGCAGGGGGTACGGCTGGTTACAAGAGAAGTATTACCTGCAGAAATAGTGATTCCCGCCGCCGGAATTTCCCCTAATGTTTCCCTGGCGGCCCAGGCAGGAATCAAGGTCAACCGCGGAATTGTGATCAATGAGAGAATGGAAACGGATCATCAGAATATTTTTGCTGCCGGGGACGTGGCAGAATTTCAACAGACCATTTACGGAATCTGGCCGGCAGCTGTCGATCAGGGAATGGCAGCAGCGGCCAATGCATTGGGAATTTCCTATCCTTATCGGGGAACTATGCCCCTGCACATTTTAAAAGTAGCAGGAATTGAAATGACAGCTATCGGGAAAAAATATCCTGATCAGCCTGGAGAGGAACTGCTCATTTTCCGTGATCAGGATGCGGGAGAATATGTCAAACTGGTTCACAACCGGGAATTTCTGCAAGGAGCGTTGGTGCTGGGAATCAGCGGTATTGGTTTCCGGCTGGAAAAATTAATTAAAAAAAATGTCTCCATCAGGAATATAATCGGTGAACTGGCTGCCGGAAATTGGGAAGTACTGAAGCAGAGAAAATAAAAACTTTTTACCCTCATGTTTCTCTTAAAGTAATTTGGTCTTCAGCCGACAATATGGATTCGCCCGTGGAGATATGATGACCGAGAAACATGAAATTTTAAAGCTGCTGAGAGACCGGCTGCAAACCCTGCAGGGCATCAGAGATTTTTACCTGAGAAAACAGAAATCCCTTCTGGAAACAGATTCTAAAACCGAGAAGAAACTGGAGAAATTGCATCATCATTATCTGCAGCAACTCCTGCTCAACGAGACCGACTGGAAAAAGTCGATCAAAAGTCTAAGGGAAACCAAAAATATTCCCTCCGAAAATCCGGATATCATCGTGTCATTGGTGCTGGATGAAGAAATAATCACCCAATATTTTGCATATAAGGATCGGATCCATCAGAGTCTGCATGAAATTGACCGAATTAAAACCAACCTTGACCTTTTAGCTAGCGATGCATTTCCCTTTACCCGATTACAGATTCCCAGTGGCAAATCACGTCAGCTGATAAAAAATCAAAAAAAACCTATGCCGGTCAGAATTAGCGATATTGATAGACCTAAAAAAACCGGGAAAAAGTAACCGAGGTAGTTTACCTGCCTTTTTTGTTCAAATTCTATCTAAAAGTATCTTCATATCTGAGATTAACTCAGTGTTGACATTTTCGTTCTAAGTGTTGAAAAAAGATGATTTCTTCATCATCCGATGAAAGTAGCATTTCCATAAACTATTAAAAATAAAGGAAATGCAATAGGAGGTAAGGAGGAAATAATCTGGCATTCTTATTGCAAATCAATATTAGGACAGAAGTGGAGAACACTCGATGAAATTTGTTAACCAGTTGATTGGCGAAATAGAAGTTTCCAATGAAAAAGTAATTGATTTCCCTCATGGAATCATCGGTTTCGAAAATCATAAAAAATTTGCCATTGTCAATAACACAAATTACAAACCTTTTTGCTGGCTCATTTCCCTGGATCAAAATGATTTTGCAATCCCGGTAGTCAATCCGTTTTTATTGATCAGGGAATATCATAAACAATTCCCCAGGGAATTGATGGAGGAATTAAAAGAGAATGAATCGAATTATGAAGTACTCTGTGTGGTGAATCCTAAGGGTAGCAATGGTTCGGTAACACTCAATCTGAAGGGCCCAATTCTCATCGATTATATAAAGCAGGAAGGTCGGCAGATCATTCTGACGGCAGAAATTTTATCAGTCTCATATCCTTTAAATTAGGGCAAATCAACCCATCTGCAAGAATATAAAAAAATGGAGATAGAAAATATGGCAGGCCATGGTACCAAGACTCAATCTTCGCAAATCATCGCGACCCTTAAAAAATTACCTAAGGAAGACCGGCTTCTACTGAGCCTCTACCTTTATGAAGGTTTGACCGCCGAGCAGATTGATGCAATTATGAACCAGAAAAGCAGTGCTCCCCAGGCAATAAATTATGGAAAAAAGTCACTTTTCCGGAATTTGAGCAAACCTTTTTGAGAGATAAGCCCTCTCAATCGATGTAAAATATTTTCACAGTTTCACACTTCCCTAGATATTACTCGATATTCTGAAGAGCTTAATTCCCGCTTATTCAGTGATTTTTATTATTTTCAGGGGAAAAATCACCCTCCTTTTTCCGGGAATGGTGTCGGA
>MESS01000020.1:0-8206 GCA_001771055.1 Caldithrix sp. RBG_13_44_9 | reverse complement strand
TCACTTGAATGATCTTACACCCGGGTTAGTACAGAAAAAAATTACCTGATGGACTGCTGAAATAAATACCATAAGGTATAAGATTTTTATTCCTCTTTTTCAACTTCCCGCCAGCAGATCAACTCCCGGATGCGAATGATAGGTAATCGATTTAAACCAGGCTGCCATTTAACTCAAATGCATACGGCAGTAAATTCAAACGAAAACTGAATCACTCCGAAAAAAACAGTCCTTATTTTTACATCGAACTTCGGAAGAATAATCAACCATTGGCGTACCGGTTTTTAGCAAAAAGCGAGAACAGTAAGTCTTATTTTAATTATCTTGCTAAAGTTGATCAAAAAAAAATCGATATTATGAGAAGGAAGGTTAGCAATGAAGTTGAAAATATTTTTATGAACATTTAATCCGGGCAAAATAATATTCAATGATAGATCAGGGATGATTCATTATCAATCAAACAAAAAAGTGTGGGAACTGTGAAAGAGAAAAAGAAATTAACCGCCATCAGTAAAGTATTAGGCAGCACTCCGTTTGATATTTCCAGGGAAGGAAATGAAAAAATGCAAAAAGATTTGGGATTAACACCGGAGAGAATTGCAGAGATTCTTACCCGGATCAATGAAAATTTTTATGATCGTGAAGACGTTTTGCAGGTGGTTGCGGAACGGATTTTACGATCTCCCGAACTGCAAGAAATAATTAAAAAAAGCCATCTTGAATAGACTGCATTTCCAAAAACCCTTATTTTAAGGCTATTTCAACACCTGCCCGATGCGCAAATGCCTTAAAACATTAGAAAATCTTCATTTTTTACATTTTTCTTCTTGACATCATACCGTAATTTTTACAAATTGATGCACCATTAATTAAATAAAATCATTTACTGTTAAGGAGGTCCAATGAATAGGAAAGATTTAGTGGATGCCATTGCATCAAAGACCAAGAAAAGCAGAAAAGAATCGGATGCTTTTCTGAATGCTTTTCTGAATTCAGTAAGAGGGGAATTGAAAAAGGGTGGCCAGGTAAGTCTGGTCGGTTTTGGTTCTTTCAAGGTTGTTCATCGTCCAGCCCGTATGGCCCGAAATCCCCGTACCGGTGCTCAAATTAAAATTGCGGCCAGAAAAGCCCCGGTATTCAGAGCGGGAAAAGGCTTGAAAGACATGTTTTAGATTTATATTCAATTTTAGTAAAAGTAAGCTGGCCAATGGAGTGACCAGCTTTTTTTATTTTTACTCGATGCCCGTTCGAAAATGCTCCGCGCATCCTGGTATTACCATCAATGAAAATTTCTCCAGAAAATAACGCTTCATATTCTGCATGGTAGGTGAAATTGCTGGCAACCTTTTAAATATTTTAGAGTCTTCTTAATCATTTAATAGCGGTATGAATTATTGGCTTCAAATTGCTATTTCATATTTAATAATGGCCGTTTTAAAATTCAGCCAGGTAAACAAAACAGGCTATGACAATAAGAGAAAAATTAAACAGAAAAAAAGGCGGTTCTGAAAACAGACCGCCTTTATCATGAAAAAAATATAAGTAGAAAATTTATTTATGGTGTTCCTGCAGATGCTCCTTGTCTTCCGGCCCGAAATAAGCTTCATGAAATTCTTTCAACAATGAACGCATTTTTTCCACATTGGCCAAATCGGTGGTTTGTTTTGCTTTCATGGCATAGACCAGCAGCTGGTGAAGGAGGCTCAGCTTCCGGGTATATTCCTGGTAGGCTTTTTGATCGGTTGATTCTACTGGCTTGATCCGCTGAGTAAGAAAATAGGAATTGACAACTTCCTGAATCTTGTTGGCATGCTCTTCTTTGTTGGTTATCCAGCGAACCAGCTGATTATAATTCACCGGATTTTCCTGGGACAGCTTAACGATTTCCGTCATTGATTTTTCGATGGTAGTAAAGTCCTCTTCCAGTAATTGAAAACGCAGCTCATCAGTATAAATCCCGCAGGGAATCTGGCAATGGGCAAAAACCGGGGAAATATTTATCACCGAAATAAGCAAAAATATGACCATAAGGGTCAATAATATTCTGGCAGTTTGTTTCATCATTCCTCCATTCATTTTTATTTTTTGAACAGGTCTTTTAATTTATTTTTTCCTTCATCCTGCAATTTTTGCTGCAGTTTATTTTTTTCGGCAGCAATCTGATTTTCTATCTCTTTCTGTTTTTGTTTGATCATTTCTTCCTGTTTTTTAACCTCGTTTTCTACCTTCTGAATCTGACTTCGTAATTCTTGCTCTTTCTGGGCCACCAGCATTTCCAATTCTTTCTGATATTTTTCTACTTCCTGTCTTACCCGACCCTCAATCTGCTGTTTAGCTTTCTCAATCTCAGCGGACAGGATCCCTTTAAAGCGGCTGGCAATGAGTTCATCCAGATTGCTGTTGATCCGGAATTTAAATTTGTCCATGGCCTGGGCCGCCTGAGCATCCATGGTAATCAACGTCAGTGATTCAGTGATCGACCGGCTGAGTTCAACCAGCCGGGCATCCAGATTGGTCGGCTTATCCGAGTAATCAAATTTTAAATCAGTAGCGGCAAATTGAATATTGGATTCAAAATCCCGGCCAGTAAAATTGAGGAGAGCGCTTAATTTCCCAGTCCCCTGTTGAATCTTCTGAGGCAGCAGAGCAAAATTGGTCAATTTCACATTGGACAACGGCATATTCTGTAAACTCAGCTCGATTTTTTCCTGCGGTACTTCCTGGCGATAATCCAGGGTAGTGAATAACTTGAGTGCCGCCTGGTCCCGCCGGGTTCCGGAAATATCTATAGTAGTGGGTTTATCAATTAAGGTTTGCTGAGAAACAATGTTTTCCACCTTACCGGTAATCTGCATCTCATTCCAAGCTTCCCCGGAAAGGGAAATCTGTTTGATCCAGAATTTCGGGAGTTCCCGGGTAGCAGAAAAGTGAATATCCTGACCTCGAAGACGGGGAGGACTCTCCTTCTCCGGTTTAGTCGACTTCATTTTCTCCGAGTAATACCGGGCAGTGCCTACATAGCCCAGCACTCTCTGAACCATTTGAACAACCCGGTCACCAAACAGGATTTTAGCCACATTACTCACCGAAATATCAGGGATCTGCGCCAGGTTGAGTGCCCGCTGATAATCCTGTTTTATCCAACCCGTGACACTCTTTTGTGATTCAACTACCTGCGCCAGATCTATATCAAAATCGGATTTCAGGGAGGTAATACTTTTATAGGAAGAATCCACCTGCCGGTAGATCTGATTCGCCTGATCGTAGGCAAACTTGAATTCTTCCGGACTTTTAATCTGATCAACTTTTATCGATTGGATCTGCTGAGTGACTTGCTGCAGTTCTTTTTCCGAAGGGAGCTCGGAAATTTTATTCTGCCATTCACTATACTTTTGCTGATAAATCCCCTTAAGGGAATCAATCTTCTGAGGAGTCTGCAGATTAACCAGTTTCCATAAACTGTCCACATTAACTTTCTTGGTGTATTTCTGCAAATTAAAGACCGGCATCTGGGCGGTTTCAGCTTTCAATTTATCTTCAATCGCCAGCATTACCTCTGATTTCCTGGCCGGCTCTTCCTTTTTCTTTTCAATTTTTCCATCGGTCAGGCGTTCGGTATTGAATCGCAGGCCTTCCAGCTGCAGATTCTCGATGATGACCTTTTTAGAAAAAAGCGGCAGCAAATCCAGATCGAATTCTGCCGCAGCAGTCTCAAACAGATTCCGCCAGGTATTATCAGCATTGGTTACTTGCAGGCGTTTCCACTTCATATGCAGCCGGATAAAGGAAAAATCCACCCCATCAAATTCCACCCTGGCACCAACCAGCGAGGAGCCAATACTCTCCATCTGACCCTCCAGCCAGCGGTCAGTAAATAGCATCATCAGACCTATGATAATTCCAAAAAGGACCAGCAGGAAAATGATACCTTTTGTTCGCAAGTTTATTCTCCTAAAATTTTCAATTTTTCGTACAATTGGTAAATCTGGTTTGATTTCAGCAGTTTAACCCATTTCGAGTTTTTCACTTTCGGTTCTAACTTCTCCCGATATTTGATCACCAGTGTTTTGCTCAGAAAATATACCGGGATCAACAAGCCTATAGAGATGACCAGACTACCCATAACTACCGTATTATTAAAACGGGTGAATGGAACCATCGGTGCATTATAAAGAGTGGTCCATAATCCCCGTAATCCATCCATATTGACCAGAAGACTATAACCTAAGTTGTGAAACCATGGATCGAGCAGATAGGCAATCCCGGAAAATATGGCATAAGAAAATACGGCCATGGATATATTGACATTCAGGATAATAAGCAGCAGCACCAGGAACAGGTTGGTAAGGGTGAAAAAGGAGGGAGACAACCCCATCATCATTCCCAGGATAAGGCCGCCGGCGATCTGGGGAGGAGATGCACCAGAGCGCAAAATTTTTAACAATTTACTTAAATACTGAATGATAAACATATGACCTCAGTTTTATTTTTTGAACAAATAATTTAAATGATTGATAGACTTATTACAAACCGTTTTTCGGATGAAATAATTTCCAATCCGGTTAACCAGCAACGAAACTATACAGGATTCGAAGGATCTGTATCGAAACCAGTGCATAGATTCCGGCCAGGACATCGTCGATCATTATTCCCCAGCCGGCCCGGAGTTTTTGGGAGGAATTTATCGGAGCCGGCTTTACGATATCATACAGACGGAATAAAAGAAAGGCTAACAAGAACAGCAGCCAGTTCCGGGGCAGAAATAACAGGCTGATGGCCATGCCCACTACTTCATCAACCACCACCAGCGAAGGATCCGCACCATGAATATTTTCCAGTTTACCGGAGGTATAGACCCCCAGGAAAAAGAGCAGCAGGATGCTTGCGAATAAAATCCAGAACGGGGGGTAGAAATAATAGATCAGAAAAAGTGCCAGCAGGCTTCCGGCGGTTCCGGGCGCCAGCGGGGCGTAACCGGTGCCAAGAGCGGTAGCAATAAGATGATAGAAAAAACGACTCATTGTTCGCTGCTTCAGCTTTTAATTTGTAAAACCATTATAGATTTTCGCTTAGCCAAAATCAGCCTCAATCAAAAAGTGTCCAATAAACACCAAAACGGAACAAGCGGTAAAATTCAGTATAACTATCCACCCAGGCATAATCTTCCGACAGTAAATTTTCCCACACCATAAAAATAGTAGCGCTCTTAATATGTGCCAAAATTTTTACATCCAGCAGATGGAAATTACTGATCTCATTGCCAGTCTGCAAATACTGATTGGTCAAAGGATCATAATCCAGTTTCCGCCATTTGCCGATGAACTGGTATACCATATAATTTTCCAATTTAAGGGCACCATTCAGAATGGAAAACGGCAGGTTAACTTTCAGAACATTTTTATATTCCGGAATGAAGCTTTTTTGATAATTGCTGTTATAGCTCAGCTCATCCTGTAATTCCAAACGCCATAAATTAGTACCGATCCTGGTTAGAATTCCGGAGTTCTCAACTTCAATCTGCTTAAATTTTAAATTCTGAGCATCATAGGACCAGGAGTTTTGAAATCGATAAAGATATGGCTCTACCGACAGCTTGACTCCCAGCAATGTCGGTAGGCCCGCTTCCCAACTGACTCCCCGGCGCAGCGGAAGGCTGGGATCAGCCAGCGGAGTTATCGAATAACCTTCCCAGAAAAATGAACTTAAAGGAAGAAATTGGGGCACCTGAGTGAGGGAAAGCCTGCTTTGGATCTGAAAAGGTAGCTGCATATTCCAGGATAAATTCAATTCCGGTAAATTTCCCACTTCCGGCATAAACCAGTATCCTCCCCTGAAGGACAGACGCCAGGTCTTCCCGGCAAATTCCAGATTACCAAGCACCTTGCCGTCCCATTGATCATCTTTTCGAAAAACAAAGGCTTCAGTGATCTCATGACGAACCCAATCGGTCAAGATACCAAACTTCATCAATCCAGCTGCTTTCTGATATTCCGCCTTAAATCCCAGAGAATAAAGTTCGGTCTTGCGCTGTTCGGAATAATCCTCGGTATGGTAACGGTCACCCCATTTATATCCATAAGGCATGATGGTTATTGTCTGAGTGGAGTCAGGTTGGTAATTCACGGTTATCCATCCAACCTGCCCAATGCGGTGAATTTTTCGCGGATTGACAACTACCGGATAGGATGAAAGAGTAAATTTATGCCGGATTTGCCAGTATCTCACATCCACCGAAAATTTAGTTGAAAATTGATGGTGAATTTGACCCCGATAGGTATTCACCTGGCATTTGCTGTATTCACCGGCACTACCGGTTCTCAATAGATTATTTCCACCCAGACTGAAAAAACTCTGCGGCCGGTAAAAACCGATCAAGTTGGCATCAAGGTAAGACAATCCAAACTGCAGGTCCTGGGAATAAGTGACCCGGGTAATTGGTTTTAGATCGGCCATGATTCTGGTCTGGCGAAAATCGTAATTCAATGTCGAAGGGTTTAAATGCCGCTGCCGGATAATTTCCAGGGGCAGGTGTTGATTATCCCAGTATCCCCACAGAGGATTATAGAGATTGACCCCGGCAAACTCATAATCCAGGAATCCTGGTGGCATTCCCCGCCAGGCCGGTGCGCTCTGTCTCGCTTTTTCTGCCAGATAAAAAGGAAAAAAATCTGCCTGGTAGAACTGCATCTCTTCGAAGGTCAGCTCCGAAATTGCCAGACTGTCTGCGGCAGAGTACTGTTTCCAGTCATCCCGGGCTGGCAGGCAGGCAGCTGTAAATACCACAAAGAGCAGGTAAACTGGTAGATTTATTTTTAGCTTCATGGATTCATCGTTACTTCACAACCGTTATTATTTCCTCCCGCGATAATCTGTTGGGAGGATGCGGATTTTCGGCAGGTTTGCCGATGGGAATAATGGCAACAGGACGTATCTCTTCAGGAAGTCCCAGAACCAGGCTGGCCCGGTTTTCATCAAATGCTCCCACCCAGCAGCTGCCATAACCCAGACCGCTGGATAGTAATAATAAATTTTCTACCGCTGCGGCGGTATCCTGATAGACATATAGCTCTCGCCCCCGCTTCCCATAGCGCATGGCCGATTTTCCGGGCAGGGCACATACCACCACTGCTAAAGGAGCCTGACTTATAAAATCCTGATTAAAAGCTGCTGCTGCCAAACCTTTCCTGGCTTGCTTCTCGAACACAAAATAGAAATGCCAGGGTTGACGGTTGCCTGCCGAAGGAGCCCAGCGCAGGACTTCCATCATTTGTTCAACATGTTCCGGGGGGATGGGATCAGAATCAAAGGAACGTATGGAACGCCGCTGCAGGATAATCGAGAAAATGTCCACTGGATTTTTGGTTCCCATGATGGTTTTTAGGTAAATCTAATTAATACCAGGCGTGAGGGCAAAATATCATTCTTTTTCATTTAGATTCTGCATGGTCGAGGAAAAAATATATTTTTCAGGGGCTTGCTTTATCATCGAATAATATCCTGGATTTCCAGAAATTCCTTTTCTATGGATTTTCCCTGATCTTTTACGATCCTGTTGGAATTTACTTAAACAACGGCGGATACTGCCGGTGAAAAGCTGTCGCCTGCTGATACGTTTTTGCAACGGCGAGCAATTCGGCTTCTCCAAAGAGCCGGCCGATAAAACAGATGCTGGCAGGTGTACCCTCCTCATTAAATCCGTTGGGAAGCACCACACCGGGATGCCCGCTGAGATTGGTCAACAACAGATTAGTCCCAAAGGAAGGCGTCACATAAACATCTATCTGTTTCATCAGTTGATCCATCTGTTGAATGAGCTGATAACGCAGCCGATTGGCCTGTATGTATTCTACCGCCGGGATAAAGCGGGAGGCACGGAAAACATTTGGCCAGGCATCTTTGATCTGCCGTACCAGCAGACTGTCCTTACCGGAACGGGTGAGTTCATCAAAAGCAGCGGCCGATTCGGCAGAAAGAATGATGGACATGGAATAGATCGGCAGGTCGGGTAATTCAATAGGAATGAGGGACCATCCCAGCTCCTGCAGTTGGTCCAGAGTGGCCTGGTTGGTCTGCTGATTGGTTGAATCTTCCTCAAAAGCCGACTTCAGATATCCAATCCGTAGTTTTCTTATATCCCGATTTGACTGATAATTAAAGGGAGCATTCAATACCGTTTGATCCATTCCGTCAGCTCCGCGAATGGCCT
>MESS01000019.1:11339-12548 GCA_001771055.1 Caldithrix sp. RBG_13_44_9 | reverse complement strand
AAGGTTTGTCTGATAATTACATTGGCATGGGTTTGCAGCTGCTTCCGGGCAAATTGGATTGCATCCGCATCGGCATCGATACAAACCAAGCTGCCGGTTGAGGCAATTTTTTTCAAAATCAGCTGCGAGTGTCCGGTACCGCCGGTAGTACAATCCACATAGATTCCTTCAGATGTAGTAATCAGATAATCCACTGCAGCCTCTGCTAAAACCGGCCGGTGGAATTCATAATTTCCCATATGTGACTAGAGCATTTTAGAAATCAAGCACACTTGAGAGCTGCTGGTACTGCGATTCAGCTCGCTGTAAATATTTATCCAGCTCAATTGGATTCCAGATTTCAATTTTCTTTCCAGTACCCAGAACCACTACCTCTTTTTGCAGGCTGGCATACTCGATCAGGTCGGCGGGAATGTTAATGCGACCTTGTTTATCGACTTTTTGATGTGATGCATGAAAGTTGATACGACGATTCAGGATTCGCCGCTGTGCCCCATCGTTAACATTCTGTTCCAGTTCATTTACTTTCCGGCGCCATTCACTGATGGGAAACATGGCGATATAATGTTCGGTACCCCGGGTTAGAATAAATATCTTTTCCCCATCCTCATATTGCTGGGTTATACCCCGGAACCTGGCCGGAAGATTAATCCGACCTTTGGCATCCAGGATATTGCTATAACGTCCAAAATATTCTTCCATAGGTAGCAGACGCGCTTTTAATGAATTTCGATGGATTTTGCCCCACTTTAAACCACAGGTAAATTACAAAAAAATATTATAAATGCAAGAGTTAACTTAAATTTTTTTAATTTTTTTTGAGATTGAAATTTGGGAGGATATTGAACGGCAAATATCAATATTTCAATGGGTTAGCAAAAATAAATTCAGAAGCGGGAAAAAATTACTGTTAGATGGAAGAAAAAATTATTTTTGGAACAGGCGAAAAGTATAGTAAGGATTACTAATTATCCCGCCTTCCAAACTCCGATTTCACGACTACACAATCAGCATGGCATCGCCATAACTGAAGAAGCGGTATTTCTTCTTGACTGCTTCCTGATAAGCTTTTTTGATTAACTTGAGTGAAGCGAAGGCCGAAACCATCATGATCAGGGTTGAACCCGGTAAGTGAAAGTTGGTTAATAACCCATCCACCACCCTGAATTCGTACGGCGGGAAAATAAATTTGTCGGTCCATCCCCTGGC
>MESS01000019.1:8357-11295 GCA_001771055.1 Caldithrix sp. RBG_13_44_9 | reverse complement strand
TTACACTGGTGGTTCCCACCGCAATAATTCTTCCCTTATCTTTCCTGGTTTGATTGATCAGGCGGGATGATTGTTCATCAACCTCATAATATTCCGAATCCATCCGGTGGCGGCTGATATCGTCCACTTTTACCGGTCGAAAGGTACCCAGTCCAATATGCAGGGTAACAAAAACCGAGCGGATTCCTTTCTTTTCCAATTTTTTAATTAAAGGCTGGGTGAAGTGCAAACCAGCCGTGGGAGCGGCTACTGCTCCTGGTTTTTGGGCATAGACGGTCTGATAATACTCATGGTCAATAGCTTCTGGCTGGCGTTTGATGTATGGTGGCAGCGGCATATTTCCCAATTTTTCCAATAATTGCAGAATATTGCCATTGGAATTGAATTCTACAATCCGACCACCTGACAGAGTATTATCAACCACATCGCAGGTAAGGGTATCTCCGAACACTATCTTATTACCAATGCGAACTTTGCGGGCTGGTTTTACCAGAACCTCCCACATATTATTTTCCAGATTGCGTAATAAAAATACTTCCACCATGGCCCCGGTGCGGTCTTTTTGACCGAATAACCTGGCTGGAAAAACCCGGGTATTATTAAATACCAGGCAATCTCCGGCAGTAAATAAATTCAGGATATCAATAAATTTGTGATGGGAAATTTGACCGGATTCTCTATCCAGCACCAGCAAACGGCAGGTATCCCGATCTTTCAGCGGATATTGGGCAATTAATTCCGGCGGCAGCTTATATTCAAAATCTTCTAATTTATATCGAAAATCGTCAAAATTATCAGAATAGCTTTTCTTGGATTCCATAATTCTTCAAGTTATAATTAAAATGTTCATAGGCTAAACGGGTGGCCATTCTTCCGCGGGGCGTCCGCGCCAGAAATCCTTCCTGGATAAGAAAAGGTTCGTACATTTCTTCAATTGTTTCACTCTCTTCAGCTACTGCTACGGCAATAGTGTTCAATCCTACCGGACCGCCATTATATTTTTCAATAATGGTACGGATAATTCTCTTATCCATTTCATCCAGGCCTTTTTCGTCCACTTCCAGCATTTTCAGGCTTTGATCTGCAACCTCTTTATCAATGATCCCATTGGCTTTCACCTGGGCGAAGTCACGGGTACGACGCAGCAGCCGGTTGGCAATCCGGGGAGTTCCACGGGATCGCCGGGCAATTTCTACCGAACCAGGTGGGTCGATCTGCACTCCCATGATCTGTGCTGAACGAAGGATAATCTGCTTGAGTTCGGAAGCCTGGTAATAATCCAGTCGTGACACTACCCCAAATCTGGCCCGCATCGGCGAAGTGAGCAAACCCGCCCGGGTAGTGGCGCCAATCAGGGTGAATTTCGGCAGTTGAATCTGAATAGAACGGGCACTGGGACCGCGGTCAATCATGATGTCCAATTTAAAATCCTCCATGGCCGCATATAGATATTCCTCTACCACATTATTCAATCGATGAACCTCATCAATGAACAACACATCCCGTTCTTTTAAATTGGTTAAAATTCCTGCCAGATCTCCTGCTTTATCCAATACCGGTCCGGAGGTGGTTTTTATATCTACTTCTAATTCATTGGCAATGATATGAGCCAGGGTGGTCTTTCCCAGACCGGGAGGACCATAAAGCAGCACATGATCCAGGGCTTCCATACGCTGGCGGGCCGCCTCAATATAAATGGACAGGTTATCTTTCACTTTTTGCTGGCCAACAAACTCTGTCAGATTTTGCGGGCGGAGACTGTAATCCAGCTCCTGTTCATCCAACAATGCCCGTGGATTGATGACTTCATTGTGCATGATTAAAATTCCTGTAAGGCATATTTAATCAGGTCTTCCAGCGAAACCTGATTGCCCAGCTTTTTCAGTGTTCTTTCAAGAACATTCTTGGCATCTGTCTGCCGGTATCCTAAAGTAACCAGAGCCTGTAAAGCCTGATTGACTTTATCTTTCTCCTGGGGAGACAAGCCCGGAATCGCGGAATAGGTTAAGGGAGCCGATAAACTGATTTTCTCCTTGAGTTCCAGGATGACCCGCTGGGCAGTTTTTTTCCCAATTCCCGGAATTCTGGTCAGCACATCCACATCCTCACTGGTGATGGCCTTCCGCAGATCCATTACCGATAGCCCGGATAAGATGGTCATGGTGAGGCGGGGACCAATTCCACTGATACTGATCAGCCTGCGGAACATCTCCCGCTCCGACTCCTCATAGAAACCGTACAACAGCAGGGCATCCTCCCTGACATGAAGATAGGTCAGCAGATTTATTTCCGATCCCTCCTCGCCCAGATTCTGATAGGTATTCAAGCTGATGAAGATTCCAATTCCAATGCCGGAACAATTCACCACGCAAAAAGTGGGTACTTTTTTTAACAGGAATCCTCTGACTGATTCAATCATAATATATATTCCTTTACAGACTTCAATAAATATAACTCCAAAGACTGCCAATACAACGGATGTTTGTAATTTCAGATATTTTTAATAAATTTTTTCAGCCGGTTCTTGGCAGAGGATTTTATCGGGGCGGGAAAATTTTTACTCAGGCTAAAAATTTTTGAGCGGTGGTAATGACAAATAGCAACCGCCAGTGCATCAGCAGCATCCTCCGGGCGAGGAACCTCAGACATATGCAGAATATTTTTCACCATCGCCTGAACCTGCGGTTTGGAGGCGGCTCCCAATCCGACAATCGATAATTTTACTTCTCTGGGGGAATATTCGAAAACCGGAAGTTGATTTTGGGCAGCGGCCAACATCGCCACTCCCCTGACATGCCCCATAATGATGGCCGTCTTTTTATTTTGATGATAAAAAATATTTTCCACCGCACAGTATTGTGGTTGAAATTCATTGACAATTTGATTGATTTTTTGATAGATGGCGAGCAGATTGGTCGTGAAATCAGCCGAGGGGGAT
>MESS01000019.1:5387-8346 GCA_001771055.1 Caldithrix sp. RBG_13_44_9 | reverse complement strand
GCCGTAGGTGATCAGCTGTAATTCATTTCCCTTTTTCTCAACGATTCCATACCCGGTAGTGCCCAATCCCGGATCTATTCCTAAGATTCTCAAAGAGAATACCTGGCTATTGTTGCATCTTTTCCATTAATTTTACATCGATGTCAAAATTGGCAAAAACATTCTGAACATCGTCATGATCTTCCAATACTTCCATTAATTTCAACATCTGCTCGGCCTGTTTACCTTCCAGTTCCACCATATTCTGTGGAACCATGGTCAACTCAGCATTCTCTATTGTGACACTAGATTGTTCCAGAGCAGACCGTACTTTATGCAGGCTGTCGAAGGGAGTGTAGATTTCAAAAAATTCATCCTCCACTTTAAAGTCGTCAGCTCCGGCATCAATCGCCTGCATCATCATTGCTTCTTCACTTAAACTTTCTTTACGGATCCGGATGAGTCCCTTTTTTTCGAATACCCAGCTGACACTCCCGGATTCACCCAGATTACCTCCATACCGGCTCAGCAGATGCCGCATCTCCGAAACCGTCCGGTTGCGGTTGTCAGTAGTCACAATGATGTACAAGGCAACTCCGCCAGGCCCGTATCCCTCAAAATTCACTTCCTCATAGATTACTCCCGGGAGTTCGCCAGTTCCCTTCAGAATGGCATTTTCAATATTTTTAGCCGGCATATTCTGGGCTTTAGCATTCTGGACTGCAGTGCGCAGCCGGGGATTGGTATCCAGGTCTCCCCCACCGTTACGGGCAGCAATGGTAATTTCCTTGATCAGTTTGGTAAATACCTTACCCCTGACAGAATCCTGACGCTCTTTTCGGAATCGAATATTTGCCCATTTCGAGTGGCCGGACATACAATCCTCCAAATTATAAAAATCTGTTAACTGTTAATTTATTTCAGGGGTACCCAGCTGACTGGAATCTTCAGCCGCCGGGAATTCCGGATTACTCCAGATCTTGGTTTTAACAATCCAGGCCTGAGGATAACCTCTGGATCTCACCACTCCACGTACAGTTTCAGCTTCCTGACGGGTTTTAAAATCCCCGGTTCTTACCTTATAGTATGGTGAATCAAACTCCAGGTAAAACTTGAGCTGCAGATCACTGAACTGTTCCTGTGCCATTGCCTTGGATCGGGTAGCGCTCTCCAAATCCTTGGTGGAGAGTAACTGCAGGCGAAAACCTTCCATCAATTTATTCTCCACCTGTAAGCTTTCAGCCGAGGTCGTCTCCTCCGGGGGCAGGTAGGAAGGTTGCACTGCTTTATTCAGCTGTTTTGGTTGCGGAAAAATAATGTCTTCATCATCCAGTGATAACGGATCAAAAGATTCATCCATTTTTTTTGACTCGCTGGAGGCGGCCGTGGAAGAAACTGGTTTGGAAGAAGAGGCGCAACCGGCTAAAACCAGAAAGATCAGTGGGATCACCCCACATTTTACCATCGATAAAAGCATTCTATATCCTGATTAATTAACTAGCTGAAAAAATTAAGATAAATCGGAAGGTATTTCAACAAAAATATTTTTCATTAAATTAAAAAAATCGTAATTTGGGGGCAGTGTTATTTTCTGGATATTACCGACCATCATCTTATAGAAGAAATATGATCAATAAAATTAAAGTCAGGCTGTTGGGAAGCGGAACTATATTAACAGGCGGAGGGCAAGCCTGTTCTTCGACTCTCATTGAAACCAGCCGGGAAAAAATTCTGGTGGACTGTGGACCTGGTTCTCTTCTGCAATTAAAGAAGTCGGGTATTCAGCCGGAACAGATCGATTTTGTCTTTCTCACTCATTTTCACCCCGATCATGTGGCCGATCTGATCCCCTTCATCTTTTTCCTGGCAAATTCCCGGATTCAGGAGAAAGGATCGGTACAGATCTGGGGTCCGGCCGGATTGAAATCCCTGATGGATGGCTTTCGCCAGATCTATGGCAACTGGCTGGACAGCCCGCAAGTGGCCATCAACGAATTATCTGAATCTGTACTGCAATTTCCGGCTTTTTCAGTGAAGTGGTTAAAAGTACTCCATAATGCTGAAAGCGTGGGATATAGATTTAATTTAAAGCAAAAGATCATTTCCTTTTCCGGGGATTCCGGTTATTGTCCGGAATTGATAGATCTTTGCCGGCAGGCTGATTTAGCAGTACTGGAATGTTCTTATCCCGATGAAAAGGAAACACCAGGACATCTGACTCCCGGAAAGGTTGGGCAGATTGGCCTGCAAGCGGAGATTAAACATTTGATAATTACCCACCTTTATCCAGAGGTCCAACAGCTGGATCCAGAGGTGTTGATAAAAAAAACATATCAGGGAATTGTAGAGGTAGGAATGGACTTCGATCAATTCTATCTATAAACTCCAGTGACCCAAGGAACCATAATTTTAATTTTTTTCGCATATAAAATCAGAGGAGGCGTTTCCTGGTAAAATTTTATACTTAGAAAAATAACTTGACTCATTTTTGTTGATTCTTTATGTTTAAATTCATTAAAATTCTAAAGCTGGTATTTATATAAAGGTAATTCAATCTCTGAAATTGTCCATCTTTGACTAACGAACGGGTAAGCTTGACTTCAAATCATCCGCTGATCTTTGCCCACCGGGGTGCGAATAGTTTTGCACCGGAAAATTCTCTGGCCGCCTTTGAGAAGGCCAAAAAATTAGGATGCCATGGCATCGAACTGGATGTCCGGATCTGTGCTTCGGGGGAGGTAGTGGTATTTCACGACCGCCTGCTTTCACGGATGACCGGTGAAAAAGGAAAGATCCAGCGATGGGAACTATCCTGGTTGCGAAATTTAAAATTGCTGCACCCCCTGCTGCAGAGCGAAAAGATACCACTCCTGCAGGAAGTTTTGGACCTGGCAGGAAAAACGATGCTGATTAACATTGATATAAAGAAGAGTACTTTCAGCAATAGCAGGATCGAGGAGAAAATTCTGAAAATCCTGGC
>MESS01000019.1:3629-5328 GCA_001771055.1 Caldithrix sp. RBG_13_44_9 | reverse complement strand
AAATTGCAGCTTTAAATCCCGGATTGCATACCGGTTTTATCTTCCGTAACCGATCCAGCATGATGATCCTGAACGGACATCCGGTTAAATCCTTGCATGCCCGCCATCCCATCCTGAATAGCCGCTACCTGCAAATTCTGCTGCGCCGGGCCCGGCAGGTTTTCGCTTGGACCGTGGATGATGAATCCTCCATGCAGAAGTTAATTAATATGAAGATTGACGGGATTATTACCAACCGGCCGGAACTGCTGCTGGATCTGAAGAATAAAATGAATCAGCTGGAATCACAGGATATCCCAATTCGAGGAGCATGATGGTAAGTCGAGTGAAGAAAAATCAGGAGATGATTAAAATAAAAACAGGTCGCTGTGATCTATGTGGCACCTGCGTCGGGGTATGCCCGGAAAATGTTATCCGTCTTTCGATGACTGAATTGTCGATAGATCATGCCGGCTGCACCCGCTGCCATAAGTGCATCTGGATCTGTCCGGTAAGTGCCCTGGAGATGATGGAACTGCAGAATGATATCATAGCTATATCGTCATGAAAATTGTTATAGATCCCGGAGCCGGATTTTGCCCGGGTGTTGAATATACCATCCATCTGGCCGAAGAGCTTCTGCAAAAGCATATAGATCTGTACTCCTTAGGTTCACTGATCCACAATCCTTCAGAAATCAGCAGATTACAGCAGCTGGGAATGAAGAGCCTTGAGCACTCATCATTGCAGGACCTAAAATCCCCGGCCACCATTCTAATCCGTGCCCATGGCGAACCTCCTGCCACCTTTGATAGGCTTAGAGAACAGAACCTGGCGGTAATCGATGGAACCTGCCAGATTGTTCGCAAATCACAGAATAAAGTAAAATCATACAGCCAGCGTGATTACCAGGTGATCTTTGTTGGAAAGAAAAATCACCCCGAAGCCATCGCCATTGCCGGATATTGCCAGAAACCTATGATCATTGTCGAACAACCTGAAGATCTGGAAAAAATAGATCCCCTTCAAAAAACGGTGGTTTTGGCTCAGACCACCATTTCCCCGAAATTGTTCAATTCCATCCTGAAAGCGATGGAGGAGAAAGGCCTTGACTTTGTTACTGAAAATACTATTTGTAAATATATCAAAAAGCGTGATCAGGATATCAACCAGCTGGCTGGCGAGTCGGAAGTGGTGATCGTGGTTGGTGGTAAAAAGAGTGCGAATACCGCCGTCTTATATCAACAATGCAGAGCGGTAAATTCTCAGACTTATTGGATTGAAGAACCAGCCAACCTGCAGAAAGAATGGTTTGATAAAGTCAAGCAGGTGGGAATTACCGGCGGGACTTCCACTCCGAGATGGATGCTGGAGAAAGTAAAACGGGGGATTGAAAATTTAGATGGCCAGTGGGGAGACATGTAATACCGCTTGCGTCAGGCCAGGGGATAAATCATGCGCTCATTATCAGATGAGATAAAAAAAACCGCCCTTAAATTGGGCTTTGAACAGGTCGGGATCAGCAGTGCGGATCCGCTGGTAGAAGCCGGCCGGCAGCTGCAGGAATATTTAAATGCCGGCCGGCATGGCAGCATGAACTGGTTGAGCGAGACCGCATCTCAGAGATCAGATCCAAAGGCTTTTTTCCCTGAAGCAGTAGCTGTGGTCATAACCGCCATTAATTATTTCCGAAAGACAGAAGAATCAATTTTTTCAGGCA
>MESS01000019.1:0-3505 GCA_001771055.1 Caldithrix sp. RBG_13_44_9 | reverse complement strand
CTGTCCTACCCAGGCGCTGGCCACTCCTTTCCAGATCGATTCCCGTAAATGTCTTTCCTACCTCACCATCGAACATTCCGGTGACATTGAGCAGAAATATTGTGCTCCATTACAAAATTTTATATTCGGATGCGATATCTGTCAGCTGGTATGTCCCTGGAATCAGAAATACGGCCGGGACTGCCGGGAGATAGATTTTGCCAACCGCTACTCATCCTCACAATTACTTTTAGAAAATCTGAGAAAAATGACTGCTCAACAGTATAATAAAATGTTTGAAGGCAACGCGGTTCGTCGCCTGGGGTATGAACGATTCATGCGGAATATAGAAATCGCCTGGCAGAATTTTAATGTTCGGGATCAGAAAAGAAAAAAAAATTTCAGAATCATTTCCATTTAAATTCTGAAAAAATTAAAAATTTTAATTATATTCAGAGAAATCCCGAAGAAAGATCTTTACCATGAACATTCTTTCAAAGATTCAATCACCGGCCGATCTAAAAAAATTAGAACGGGCTGATCTACAGAATCTATGCACCGACATCCGGAAGTATCTGGTGGAAATTATTCCCTCCATCGGAGGACATTTTGCTTCCAGTCTTGGCGTGGTGGAATTATCGGTGGCGCTGCACTTTTGCTTCGATACCCCGAAAGACCTGCTGATCTGGGATGTGGGGCATCAGTCCTATGTCCATAAAATATTGACTGGCCGGAAAGAGGCTTTAAAAAAGATACGGCAGTTCGGAGGCATCAGCGGATTTACCAAACGCAGCGAGAGTGCCTATGATGCTTTTGGGGCCGGGCATGCCAGCACTTCCATTTCAGCGGCTCTGGGACTGTGCACCGCCCGGGACCTGAAAGCGGAAACGCACCGGGTGGTTGCCATCATCGGCGATGGCTCGCTCACCGGCGGCTTAGCCTATGAAGGCTTGAATAATGCCGGACAATCAGGAAAAAATCTGCTGGTCATTTTAAATGATAATAACATGTCCATCTCACCAAATGTAGGTGCCATCGCATACTATCTGAATGAGATCATTACCAATCCATTATACCAGCGAATTAAAAATGAGGTATGGGACCTTACCGGGAAGATTCCCCCCATCACCGAGAAACTTAGAACCATTGCCCGAAAGACCGAAAGCAGTTTGAAAGCCATGATTCTCCCCGGCATGTTGTTCGAGGATCTGGGTTTCCGATATTTCGGTCCGGTAAATGGTCATGATTTGAATGAACTGATCTCATATCTGAACCGGCTCAAAGATTTACCCGGACCTGTTCTGCTGCATGTCTTGACCAAGAAAGGTAAGGGATTTTCTGATGCCGAAAAACATCCGGAAAAATATCACGGAATAAAACCGTCCACTCCGCCAAATGTCACCGCCCAGGAGAGGCCGAAACAGCTCAGCTACACCGATATATTTGGAAAAGTCCTGGTTCAGCTGGCAGAACTGGATCCCAAGATCTGTGCCATCACTGCTGCCATGTGTGACGGCACCGGGTTGAATGATTTTAAGCAGCGGTTTCCGGAACGTTTTTTCGACGTCGGGATCGCAGAGGAACACGCCGTTACCTATGCTGCCGGCCTGGCCGCCGGTGGATTCCGTCCGGTAGTCTCTATCTATTCCACCTTTTTGCAGCGCGCTTTTGATCAGATTATTCACGATGTGGCTCTGCAAAAATTACCGGTAGTTCTGGCCATTGACCGCGGTGGCCTGGTGGGTGAAGATGGTCCCACCCATCATGGCAGTTTTGACCTCTCCTATTTAAACCTGATTCCCGATCTGATCATTGCCAGTCCTAAAGATGGACAGGAACTCCGCAACCTTTTATACACTGCCACCCGGCAAAATGAATCTCCCTTTGTAATCCGCTATCCACGGGATCTGGCTCCCGATGAGATCAATCTGAATGCCGACTTCCAAAAGATAAAAATCGGATCCTGGGATATTCTGCATTCCGGGGAAAATATCCTGCTGCTGGCAGTAGGTTCAATGGTCCAGGAATGTATCAAGACCCTTCCCCTTTTAAAGAAGCATAAAATAAATCCAACTCTGGTGAATTGTCGTTTTATCAAACCCATCGATGAAACACTCTTGCATGATTTGCTGGAGAAACACCGAGTAGTCCTCACCCTTGAGGAAAATAGCTTGCAGGGAGGGTTTGGGCAAAAAATCGGCAATATTGTGATATCTGGAGAATATGCCAGGAAAATTTCGTTCCAGCAGAAAGGCTTACCTGACCAATTCATCACCCACGGTGAGCGGGGTATCCTGCTGGATCGGATAGGTCTTTCTGCTGGCCAGATCGCAAAATGGATAGTCTTAACCGTTAAGGGCAAAAAGGAAAATTCCAAGTCACTCCCAGAACATTCCCTTATCGGATCGCTGATCACATCTTTATGATGAAAAAATTATCTGGAAGTGCTTTTTATTTTTTTTCCTGGGATCCGGACGTCATGCTTGCGTTCGGTAATTCCATTACTATCCAGATAAGTCAATAAAGGGATAGCGTATTTACGGGAGGTATCAGTCAGTTTTTTGAATTCCGCGATATTCATTTCCGGCTGGGCAGAAAAAAAAGTTGCCAGCTGCTGAACTAATCTTTCAATAATATCAGCATGAAAAAAAAGTTTCTCCTCCACAAAAATCAAGCGAGTCCTCTCCCGCAGCAGGTTCATCAGTTCGCGAAATTCCTTTTCATTCAGTTTTAACTTTTCCATCACCTCAGATGTCAATGGCGGATTGAAGGCAGATTGCAGATAAAGTGTTTCAATTTTTTCCAGCAATTCCTGTTCCCTGGAAGAGACATTTGACTGGAAATTTCCGGCTGAAATAAATTCCCCGGTCAGTTTAAATTTTTTCTGATCAATGCCCGCTTGAAGCGCCAGGCGGATAACATCTTCCGAAAATTTCTTCTCCAGCAAGCTGATCAATTCTGGTTGCATTATTCCTGAACGCCCGGGATAAAGCTGGTGATATTTTTCGAGTTCATTAAAAATCTGCAATTGGACTTGCTGAAGTTGGGCATCGCTAAAAAAATGAGCTATTTTGCCCAGAGTAAATTGCCTCACCCTGCCGGTCTCCAGCAGTTTATGAAGCTGCTGCCGAGTCTCTTCCAATTTAAGACCGGTCTTAACCTGGATCTCGGTTATAGTCAATGGTCGGATATTGAGCGGTGAGAAACCGGCTAGGATCCTTTCCTCTGGTGAGGTATTTTCCAATCCGTTGAGCTGAGCGGTTATTTCCTGAGTATGCCGCTGGTAGTATTTCTGCGGCATGGTTTCCAGTATCATCCCGCCACCCAGGGTTATGGTAGGTGAGAACTGGCGAAAAATAAAACGGTCCCCGAAGGAAGCATATATTCTATTTTCCAGCCGGATCTGGGCATATCCGCTTTCCCCTGCCTGCAGGTATTTGGAATTAAAGATAACCACCCGGCCAATTACCTCCATGGTATGCAGATGGAGACGGAGGCGCATTAAATTCTTCACCGGAATCTCCGC
>MESS01000018.1:20687-31287 GCA_001771055.1 Caldithrix sp. RBG_13_44_9 | reverse complement strand
TGATGTTACCGGTGGCGGTGCTGAACAACGGGATTAATCCGATCAGGTTACAGCTGAGGATGAAGAAAAACATGGTGCTTAACAGCGGGGTAATTCTTTTTCCATCTTTGGGACCCACATTAGGTACTGCAATCTCATCACGGATAAACAAAACCACCGATTCCAGAATGGCCGCAAATCCGGTGGGAACCAGCCGCGGTTTACGGAAAAGGAGTCCAAAGGTCAGAATTAATATCAGGGAGACGATCCACATCATCAGGACATGCAAAGTGATGGAAAAATCCAGTTCTAAGCCCAGGAAATGCAGCGGCGGAAAGGTGGGCAGGTGAATATGATAGCCAAGCACATTCCATTCATGGGAATCCTGCAAATGGTGAATGATATAATCACCTAATTCCGGCTGTTCATGCTTTTCCAGTTGTCCGGCTACCGCCAGTGTATCAGTCATCGGTTACTGCTCCTGGTAACAGAATGCTTGTGAATCAACCATATCTCCAAAAATAAAAAACCAAAATAGGAAATCAGTAAAGAGCCTGCAAGGATCAGAGAGTTTAACTGCAAATTTGTAATCAGAAACCACAGCAAAACAAAGATCAGGATAAAGCGCAGGATCATTCCGCTAAAAAAAGCCCCATAAAAATCCCGGTCCGTTTTACCAGCACCCCAGGCCAGAATTGCCGCACCAATCAGGAAATTGAACCAGGCGAGAAGTAATCCCACCCAGGCTGCAATAACTCCCTGATTTAACCAACCCGCCAATGTTAAAAAGGTTAAAAATATCGCAAAAACAGCGAATAAATAAAAACTGTTTTTAAAAAAAATGGTAAACTTCATCTAGATTTTGAAAATGAAAAATGGAGAAATGAATACTACAATTAATGATAAAATTTTAATCCTTTGGAATTACTTTTAATCTTTCTTTTCCTCATTTTGGATTATCTTAATAAAATGATAGAATCCGGTAAAAATTCCTAAAAAAGCTCCCAGTACGGTCAACCATGGATGGGTTGCCCAACGCTTATCCAGAGTGAAACCCAACCAGGTAAAAAATAGCACCGATCCTGCCAAAACAAATCCGATATTCAGATAAGGTGCAACTCTACGGTAGGCCGTCGGCAAGCTGTCAGATTTGTGATTTTCTCCATTTTCCGGACAGGAGTTATTTAGGAGTTTCCGTTGAATCCTGGGCACCGCGGGATTCTCCCTTTGGCTGGAATTCAACCGGATGCGGTACAGTTTTTCCACTCTTGACAGCACCCATATCCGATTTACCCTGGAAAACTGCTCCTTCATCGATTACCAATTTCTTGGCTTTCAAATTTCCAATCAGGACCGAATTGGTTTCCAGCACCAATTTCTCTTCCACCCGGATATCGCCTTCAATTTTGCCACCGACCACCGCCATCCGGGCCTGGATTTCTCCGGAGACCTCTCCCTTCCCACCAATGGTGAGAGTTTCCCCGGTTTTTACCGCACCCTTCACCCGTCCATCTATTCGCAGACTTCCTTTGGTTTCAACAGTTCCTTCAACGAAAGTTCCCACACCGATGAGATTGAGCTCATTCGTCATTTTGTTATTGTTCTCTTCGCCCTTAGATTTTAATGACATTTTCTTCTCCTTATGTCTTTATCTCATTTATATAAATCCATTATCAGATACCTGGGATCTACCGGTATTCCATCTTTCCAGATTTCAAAATGCAAATGAGGTCCAAAAGATTTCAAGCCGGAATTTCCCAGATAGCCGATAACCTCCCCCTGTTCAATTACCTGATTCTCCAGTACAATATTTCTCAGATTATGTTTATAGTAGGTATAATAACCGGTTTGGTGACCAATCACTATGGTATGACCACCATCCACTGTCCAGCCAGAAAAGAGAATTGTCCCTCCCCCGGCAGCCACAATCGGAGTACCCTCCGGGGCAACGATATCAATTCCATTATGAATATTCTGATTAAATTCCTGACTGACAAATCCAGTCACTGGCGCTTTAACAGGAATAAAAGTGAAAACCGAGAACAGAGACTGGTTTAAGGAAATCTCTCTCGCAGAAGAAGCTTCATCCTCACTTCCTTCCTGCAGACTGACATAACCCATCAGGCTATTGCGCACTTTTCGACCGTAATTTTTCAGATTATCCAGTTCGGCATTCAATTCATTCAGTTTCTGCAGTTGCTGGGTCAATTGCTCATTTTGATCCCGCAAGCTGATATTCTCATACGCCTGCTGCAAGAGTTTACCATAGGTAAAGGTTCCCACCACCACTGCTACCAGTAAAAATATCAGCAACAGAAGTCCAGCAGTTAATATGGAAAACCGTATTCTAAAAGTTTTAGGGGAAGCTTCATCGTCCGGAATAAGGACGATATTGAGAAACTTCCGTTTATATTTTTTATGTGCCACAACCAACCTGCATCAATTTATGTTTTAATTTCATCGAATAACTCTAATAATCGATCTAAATCTTCCCGGGAATAGAAAAATATTTCAATTGCTCCGCCGTCCTTCTTGGTGCGGACTTTTACCTGAGTTCCAAATTTTTCCCGTAGGACACTCTCGGTGCGGCTAACAAAAGGCGATTTTTTCCGGGTATGCTTCTGCAGGGCGGCCTGAGGCGAGGTATTTCTGAGTTTTTTTACCTCGTCTTCCACCCGTCGGACTGAATACCCCTGTTTGATACATTTTCGCCACACTTCCAGCTGTCTGGAGATATCTGTTAAACCCAGCAAGGCACGGGCATGACCTTCGCGGATTTCCCCTTTTCTTATACTGTCCTGGATCGGCTCAGGCAATTTCAGCAGCCGAATAACATTGGCTACGGTAGTCCGGTCTTTTCCGATTTTTTCCGCTACTTCTTCCTGAGTGAGCGGTATTTCATCTATCAACCGCTGATAACCTTTAGCCAGATCGATGGGATTAAGGTGTTCGCGCTGGACATTTTCAATCAGCGCCATTTCCAGCATTTCTTCATCGGTAGTAACATTGATGACATAAGAGGGAATCCACTTCAGACCTACCGCAATCGCTGCTTTGAGCCGCCGTTCACCGGCAATCAACTGGTAACGTCCATCCTGACTGGGCCGGATGGCAATCGGTTGAATAATTCCCTTTTCCTGCACTGATTTCTTTAATTCCTCAAAAGCTTCACTATCCATTTCCATCCTAGGCTGGAAAGGATTAGGATCAATTAAGGCAACATCCACTTCATGCAGGGCTTTCTTCATTCGGGGAGTAATCTGATCCACCGGAGTTGAAATCAGTGCCTCTAAGCCCTTCCCCAGTCTAATTTTAGTTTTCATCCGTCAGCAGCTCCTCGGCAAGTTTCATATAATTGGTTGCCCCAGATGAGGTGGCATCATACATCAAAATGGGAAGACCAAAACTGGGGGCTTCGCTCAAACGTACATTTCGGGCGATCACCGTTTCATAGACTTTATCCTGGAAAAATTTTCTCACCTCGTTTGCCACCTGATTGCAGAGATTCAACCGGTTATCATACATGGTCAGCAGGACCCCGGTGATCATCAGGTTCTCATTCAGATGTTTCTGTACCAATTTTACAGTATTCAACAGCTGACTAAGTCCTTCCAGTGCGTAATATTCACACTGAATGGGTATGATTACACCATCTGCAGCAGTAAGCGCATTTAAAGTAAGAATACCCAGGGAAGGCGGGCAATCAATGATCATATAATCAAAATGATTTTTAATCGACTTAATGGCTTCCCGCAATAATTGTTCCCGGGCAATCACCTGAACCAATTCAACTTCCGCCCCCACCAGGTTGATATGTGAAGGAAGCAATTCCAGATTCGGTACTTTGGTTGAAATGACTGCTGAGTCAACCGACTCACGGTTGATGATAATGTCATAAATACTGCTGTCCAGGGAACGGGAGTCGATTCCTAATCCAGAGGTAGCATTGGCCTGCGGATCAATATCAATTAATAAGGTTTTTTTTTCCGCTATCGCCAGGCAGGAAGCGAGATTAACAGCAGTTGTAGTTTTACCTACCCCGCCTTTTTGATTTGCAATTGCTATAGTTTTTGCCATGTGGATATTATGAATTTTTAAAGCTGTGAAATTTAAAGGACATCGGAAATAAAATCAAGATTTATTCCAAACGCCTGCAACACCCGGATCAAGGACAGCAAGATTTATCAGACAACAAATCACGATCGGTGCTGTTTTAAATCAAACAGATCAATTTGTTTGAATGGTGCTCCTATCAAATCCTGTTCCCCCGCAGAGTAAATGGACTGATGTATTTCCCAAATCTTTTTAGAGCCGATTGCAGCCGGGTACGCTGAGCATCGAGTTCATGGAACACATCTGAGGGAACATCCAGTAAATTGCGGTAAATTTCGCTGATGCGCTCAATTTTACTCAGATTCTCCTGAACACGAATGGTAAACATCTGCAGGTAATTTTGCTCGGTGAAAGTTTTATTCAGGATACTCTTGAACAGGGGTTTTAAATCTTCATACAGCGGAATCCGGCCAGTGGGTGTTTGTATGGCATCTACCTCGCGATTTACTCGCAGTTCCATCCATTTATACCAGATCTTTTTATCGTTCTTCTCATTCAGGAATTTTCCATGATGGTCCAGCAGAAAATAATTAACCGAAAAAATTTTAGGAGCTGCCGGCAGGTTCCGGCCAAAATCCAGATTATTCAGAACATATTTTCCAACCGGTATGGAAAGGAAATCCAGGTTGGACATTGGATTAAATTCCCGCACTCCGGCTTTCCCGAGAGTAGCTGCGGTGGTTTCAGATTCCAGGGCTGCACCTTTAATTATAATTCCATGGCTCCAGTTAAAAGCCTCTTCAACCGGTATCGAGGTATCGGCATCTCTCCCACCATATACTATTCCCCCAATTTTTACCCCGTGGGGATCGTTGACTGCCGGATCGAGATTACGCATGGCCTCCAAAGAAATAGTAAAACGGCCATTGGGATGGGAAGGCGGAATTTCTTTTCCGGTTGAATCGGTCTTCCCGGGATACCACTCTCCAGAGTGATTATAACCTTTGGAGGGTATCTCCCCATCTTTTCCCATCCAGAAAGCCTGCTTATCGGGAGTGACGAGTATATTGGAATAGATCAGTTCATTGGGAGAATGCAGCGCATTCCACTGGATGGGATCATCTTTGGAATTAATCCCCATGATAATACCAAAAATACCTCTCTCAACATTTACCGCCCTTACTTCATCTTTTACTTTACGCAAATAGGCGATGTCATCACCGACAATGTTTTCTCCTTCCAGCATGGCAGTGGAGGTTTTCCCGCACAGTGAAGGAAAGGCACCAGTAAAATAAGTAAGACGGTTTTGGGGTCCCCGGATTCCCATGACCAGCATATGTTCAGTGAGCCAGCCTTCCTGAGAACCACGGTTGATGGCCAGGCGCATGGCCAGTTTTTTGAGGCCAATAGTATTTCCGCCGTACTGGGTATTGGTGCAATAGACGGTATCCTCTTCCAGATCAATGTAAACCCGGCGCTGATCCAGATTTTTACAGGATTTTCTCTCATCCAGCTCTCCCTGTGAATGAATAAATTTAAAAAACCGGGCACCTGAACCCTGCCGGATGAATTCCTGATATCCCTTTCGATATAATAAATCTTCGCTGTGAGCCACATAAGCTGAATCTGTCAATTGAACTGCCGGAATAGAGAAATGGGAATTGGTCGGGCCGAGGCAGAAAAAACGGATCAGCAGTTCTTTCCCCTTCATGATGTTCGGCAAGATCTGAAAAATATCATTTAAACCAGTTTCACGATCCAGGGTGGTAATTACCCGGTCGAGCCTTTTACCTTTCGGCAACAGAATAGCAGTATTTTTTTTATCCCGCGCCTGGTCAAAATAGTTATCATAATGCACGGTCTGCCCGGGAATGGCCAGCTCTTGCTCTTCCCCATCCCGCAACGCTTTTTCCCGGATATATTGAATATCTGCTGATTCATCAGTACAGACAAAAACTTTCTCAGGATTCAGGATTTCAATAAATTTGACCAGAAACTCATTCAGTGAGGGATTTCCAATTCCCTGAATTTTTTTGAAATTATCTTCTCCCAGTCTCTCTTTTAAAGACTGCTCATGCGAATGAGGCATTTTATCTCTCCTTCATTCCTTCAAGAGTGCGGCTCACCATGTGCCGGATGTCGCGCAATTTATAAAAAATTAAATTTAAGAAGTGCATTATAAAATTAAACTTTTACTAAAAGCAAGACGAAAAAACTATTATTAAAATTAATTAAATAGAAACTGGATAATGAATACAACCTGGCCCTGATGTGAAATCCCAAATGATAAATTATGTTGTGAGGTATTAAGGAAAATTAAGTATCATCAGCAGATTTTAATAATGCGATGGTCGCTCCCCAGGAACCGGCACTGCCTTCTTCCTGCCAGTAATCAAGTACCTGTTGATTTTTATCGAGTAATGAATGAACTATCCTTCGCAGCGTTCCGGTTCCTTTACCATGGATAATCCGAATCTGCAAAATACCTTTGCCCTGACAGGCTGAGATATATTCCGGGATCAGATCCTTTACTTCCCGCGGATGGAATGTATGCAGATCCAGCACCCCATCGATGGGATAAATGATTTCTTTTTGGCTATTGCTCAGAAGTCAGTCCCTTCCCTATTTCAATGCAGGTTATCAGATTCATCCGACTGAAAAAGATAAAATCCCCGGATGGAAAAGCATCAATCACCCGGGAGGTACTTCAAAAAAAAATCAGACTGAGTCTATTTCAGCAGGAGCGCTTTATGGATCAAACGGACCTCCCCGGCTGTCAGGATTACATAGTACATTCCGGAGCCCAGTTGCCCTGCATCCCATCTAACCTGGTGCTTACCGGCAGGTGAGATACCGCTAAAGATCAGCTGAATCTTTTCACCCAGGGAGTTATATACCGAGATCTGAATTTCGGCCGCTCGGGGAATTTCATAGCTGATGGTGGTTACCGGATTGAATGGATTAGGATAATTGCCATACAGGATAAATTTTTCAGCTACCGCAGTTGCTGAAGGATGATAACCGGTCACGGGGGAGGCGGCTACATAGGCATCGATAATACCCCAGCCATATCCATTATTGGGATTGCTATTAAAACTGGCAGTGCTGCGCAGCGCCTCCAGAACCTGCATATTGGTAAAGGCCGGATTGACCTGCCAGACCAGGGCTGCCGCACCTGCTGCCAGCGGACAGGAAAGGGAGGTGCCGCTGACATTCCAGTATTGAGCAGTATCACCGGGACTGGCACACAGGGTACCCGATCCCTGTGCCATCACATCCGGTTTGATCCGGCCATCGGCAGTAGGTCCCATGGAACTGAAAGAGGAGCGGATACCGGATTCTGTGACTGATCCTACTGCCATTACACTGTCCCCGTCAGCTGGTGCAATTAGAGAATTCTGCGGGGGAGATGCCGTTCCTTCATTACCGGCGGAATTAACCACCAGGATCCCGCGGCTGGCGGCAATATCAGCACCAATGGTGACTATGGTGGTATTTCCATCCATATTCTGCCAGGTGTAATTGGTGTCGCCATTGGTAAAACCATTGAGATATCCCAGTGAACTGCTGATGATATCTGCGCCCAGGCTATCCGCCCATTCCGCGCCGGCAATCCAGGCATCTTCTTCAATATGCCGTTCCCAATCGGTATTCTCTGTTTTGGCCAGGATAAAATCCGCTCCATAGGCAGGTCCAATCAGAAATCCCTCTTTAAAACCGCCCAGAGCACTCAAAGTATATGTGCCATGATTACCGCTGCCCATCTGCCCGGGCTCATCCCACACGATGCTGTCCCCATTAACAAAATCCCAGGCAGCCAGAATATTTAAATGGCGCAGAGCCTGATGTTCCAGATTATTAAAACCGGCATCCAGCATTGCAACCAGCACACCACTCCCATCATAACCTAAATTATGCAAAGGAATTACATTGATCTGGTTATTCTGGGAGAAGGACAATCCATAATTCAACTGCTCAGTATTGCTGATCGATGATGCAGGATCCATGGCATTGTGGCTATCGGTGATCAATAGGGGTGCAGTGGTAATAAAAACCGTATCGATCTTTCTGATAAAGGGCAATTTTATCAATTGTTCAATACCAGCGGAAGTTACTTCTGCCGAAAGGGCATTCATCCAGCGGGATTTCTGCCGGATTCTCAGCACCAGGTTTTTAACCACGGTCAAGTAATCTTGATGAAGGGGCAGATCATACCCATCCACCAGGCGTTGATTGGCAAATGGCTGCCGCGATCTCCTGGCCAGGGCTTTGGGAAGCAAAGCCTGTTCAGTCTCTGACAACCTCTGCTCGGTGTTCGGACCCTTATCTGAAAAATAGATCCATACCGCATGAATAGTTCCTTCAGAAGCCCCGGCAAGCCTGTGCTGCAGGCGGGGAGTCATCTTCCCGGACTCCTGCGGAAAACCATTGGCAATAATCAGGCCCAATATGATTATTGTCAGGAAATTTATTTTCTCAAATTTCATAAATTCTCCTTAAATAAATCATGTGCGAAACCACGCATCCGGAAATAAATAATATATCATAATCGCTTTTCAAAGAAAATTCTTAATCAAAACGAACTGATACTACTTTACTGACCCCTGGTTCCTCCATGGTAATACCATACATGGCCTGGGCAGCTTGCATGGTCATTTTGTTATGGGTGACCAGAATGAACTGAGTATTTTGGGAAAATTCCTTCAGGGCATGGGTGTAGCGCGAAATATTCACATCGTCCAGAGGAGCATCCACTTCATCCAGGATACAGAATGGGCTTGGCTTGTATAGATAGATCGCAAAAAGCAGAGAGATCGCCGTCAGGGTCTTCTCACCGGCAGACAACAGATTAAGAGTGGTTAAACGCTTCCCTTTGATATGAACTGATATGTCAATATTTGACTCTAAGGGATCAGTGTTTTCAACGAGCCGCAGTTCGGCCTGCCCGCCCTCGAAGAATTTTCCGAATACTCCTTTAAAATTTTCGTTTATTTTTTCAAAGGTATCCAAAAACAATTGCCTGGCAGTTTTATTCAGCTTGGTGATGGTCTCCATTAATTCCGATTTGGCCTTCAGCAGATCCTCCTGCTGGGTCTTTAAAAAATCCAGACGCTCCTTTTCTTTATCAAATTCCTTAACCGCCAGTGGATTTACTTCCCCCAGTGCTTCAATGCTCTGACGGAGTTCTTGGATCTCTTCCTGCACCTGCAATACCATCTGATTCTCCGGAATCGGATTTTCCTGTATCAATCGTTCAAGGTCATCACCATACTGTTCACGGTATTGTTCTTGCTGGGTATTCAGCTTGATCTCAAACTCCTGAATCTTCAGCTCCAGTTCTTTTAATCTTTCCAGCGACTGGTTCCAGCGGCGGTGAAGCTTTTTTATCTCCTCTTCCCGCGACAGAATCAATGACTTCAGGGCCTGATAATTATTTTCAACCTCCAGTTTTTCCTTTTCGATTGCATCACGCTGCTGATAGCGGTAGTCCAGATCCGTTCGAAAAGTATTGTTTTCCGCCTGAATATTTTCGATCATTTTGAGAAAATTAGCAATTTCCTGCTGGGCTTCATTAGTTCTCTCTATAATCTCCTGTTCCGATTGCTGAAGAAATTCCATTTTTTGCTTCAGCTCTTTCAGCTGGCTCTGTTTATTCAAATAATTGAGCTGAATATGCTGGGTTCGCTGAAAAATCTGACTGAACCGCTGTCCAGTCTTTTCCAGTTCCTGTGACATCCTGGTTTCTTCGGTTTGCAGGTCCTGTTGCCTGGTATCGGCAGACAGAACTACCGGTTGCAAGACCTGCTCTTTTCCGGTCAGTTCCTCAATCCGGGAAGTAACTTGTTGAATTTCAGCAGTTATTTCGGTCTGTCTTTCGGACAGCCGCTCGCTTTCATATTTCTGTTGATGATAATGCTGTTCCAGCGAAGCATAACTTTTTTGGTATTCCTGATGCAAATGTTCGAATTTCTGCAACTGGTCTCTTTTCTTTTGCAGCCTTTCCCGCTGCTGGCTGATCTTATCCTCATGTTGCTGTAAAGTGGTCCGCAACTGGGTGGTCTTTTCGCTGACTTGTTCAAACTCCGCCCGGTGGCCAGTCAGGTTGAGTTGCAATTGCGAAGTTCCGCTGGTAATTTCACCCCATCCACCCACCATATCCCCGCTGCGGGTTATATATTGATACTCCGGCCACTGCCGTTGAAATTTGAGAGCAGTATCAAGATCGGAAACGACCATTACCCGGTTGAACAATACCCGGAATAATTTTTCATACTGACCATCATACCGCACCACATCTTTAAGAAATACCGCTTCGCCATTTACCGCCGGAAACTTTACTGGATTCTGCTCCGCTGGAGCCAACAGCGGCAAAGGCAGAATGGTCAAGCGACCTTTATTTTGCTGATGAATTTCTCGAAAAATTTCCCTGGCAGTTTCTACCTCTTCCACCACCAGGTAATTGCCAACTGATTCCAGATAATTCTCCAGAGCCAGCCGGTATTGACCGCTGGTATCCACCATGCTGGCTAAGGTATCGACAATCCCGCGGTAATTCCCCCGTTTTGAC
>MESS01000018.1:13098-20674 GCA_001771055.1 Caldithrix sp. RBG_13_44_9 | reverse complement strand
CGCTGTCTGAGAATCCCTCATAATTTTCGATCAGCCCTTCTAAAAAATCCTGGCGGGATTGACTTTTCTCAAGCTGACCAAGCAAACTGTTCTTTTCATTTTCTAATGAAAAATTTTCGTTTTCCAGTTCTGCTATCTTTCCTTTAAGGAGCTGAATTTCCTGCTCATTGATGTGCAAATCTTCCTGGGATTTTTTATAATCCGATTCCAGTTGATGAAGTTTATGCAGTTGGATTTTACTCTCTTCCTGCAGGCCCTGGTGAATCCCATTCAGTTTTTCAAGCTGCTGAAGCTGACTCTCTTTTTCGAAAGTGATCTTCTGGAATTCTTCCTTTTCCTGTCCGATCTCCCGAAGATGTAACAGATTCAATTCCCGGAATCCCTGAAATTTCTGCCGGGCTGACGAAAGATCTTCTTCAGCCTTACGTTGTTCCTGCTGCTGCTGATTAAATTCGGTTTCGGCGGCAGAAAGTTCAAGGATCCCCTTTTCTTTCTCCTGTCCAACAGCAGTTAATTGATTATGCAGTTCTTCAGAGCGAAGTAGGAGTCTGGCAATTTCTTTTTCCCGTTCGGAAATATTCTCCTGACTGGACTGAATTCTTTGTTCGTTAAGCTGTACCTTCTGCTGAATCTCACGCACCTGGATATCCAGCTCGTTCAGGTGAGCCGAGACCCGGCGGAACTGATTCTCCTGATCCACTGCTTTGGTCTGGAGTTTCTCCAGTTCCGCTTCATCCTGGGTGACCTCCTTACCTAACCGCTCCCGGGTTTGACGGACCTGTTCATATTCCTCCCGCAGTGGGATCAGGTCTTCCTCATAATGCTTCTTGCGGATTTGATAGATGTATAATTCCTTCTGGCGCAATTTATCTTTGAACTGGTGATAGCGTCGGGCTTTCCCCACCTGGCGGGAGAGAGAATTGACAGTCTTCTGAACTTCTGATATGATATCATTCAACCGCAGCAGTTCCTGCTCGGTGGTTTCCAGCTTTCGCAGGGCCGACTTGCGCCGGAATTTATATTTTTTTATTCCTGCCGCTTCCTCAAAAAGCCGCCGCCGCTCTTCAGCATTATCACTCAGGATCTGTTCCACCATTTTCAACTCAATCACTGAATAGGCATCTGAACCCATCCCGGTATCTGCGAACAGATCGATGATATCCTTGAGGCGTACCAGGCGGTTATTCAACAGATATTCACTCTCGCCGGACCGGTAAAAGCGGCGGGTAATTTTCACTTCAGAATAGATGGAGGGTAAAATGTTTTTGGTATTTTCAATGAGCAGGGACACTTCTACCATACTCAATGGTTTGCGGACAGCAGTACCGTTGAAGATCAGATTCTCCATCTTATCCAGCCGCAGCAGGGTCGGTCGCTGTTCTCCCAGCACCCAGCGGATAGAGTCCACAATATTCGACTTTCCGCATCCATTCGGGCCGATAATGGCAGTTATACCATCATTGAATTGGAAAGTGAATTTGTGGGCAAATGATTTGAAACCGAAAACTTCTAACTTAGATAAATACATCCAGAGTAATTCATTCCAGTCAGTTAAAATGATATTGAATCAATTGGGTCAGAAAATTCAGATGCAGGGAAACATCAATCTTCTGCTGTAAATAAAGAACAAATCCTCCCCCGAAAATAAAAATCAGCAGCAGGGTAAAAAGAAAAACCCACGGGTAAGACCATAAGCACATGACCCGGGTTCCATTCACCCAGCGCAGGTAATACCAAAAGTGAAAATATAATAGTAGCGCAAATAAAATCCAATAGGAATTCATAACCAATAGCAGGTTATAAAAAAACATTCCGAAGGGAAGCAGCAACAGGAATGGCGCCGCGGACCAGGCACTGGTGGCCAGGGACTGCCGGATCCTGATCTTTGTTCCTCTCAGCCAGGAAAGGATCTGGATCGGAATGGTCAATAAGATAAAGAGTACCATGATGATAACGGTGAACACCGGGACTATCCACAGTGGCTGCCAGATGATCCGGACGGCAACCAGTTTCACATTGGAAAAGGCCAAAGGTATCGAAAGCAGGTAATCGGCCAGCAAATTATTGCGGAAAAAATATAAAATTCCTCCTAACATTACTGCACCATTAAGAGAAATTAACAACATCATAAAAAAACTCTGTTCAAAACTGATCATGCGCCGTTCCAGTAATTCTACAAAGAAACCGTGCGGTTTTCGGATAGCCCGTAAAATATTTTTACGAAAATCGACAAAGGAGCGATAGAGAAATAGAAAGATAAAGAGGTTAATCAGGCCAAAAATAATGAAAACGTAAGTTTCACCATCTCCGGTAATTTTCTTGTCCGCATCGCTTTCCAACAGCAGCCACTTTTGTTTGATAATCACCTCAGCTTCTTTTTTCATCACTCGATCCCGGGTATACAGGCCGCTGCTATTCAGAATAAAATTCTCATTATCCACCGCGCCGGCGGACAATGCCGGGGTTTGCAAAAGATAATCTGAATAAGTGAATAAGATCAATCCCAGGAATTGATCCTTCCAGAAAGCCTGATTGATATTCCGCAATAACTCCGCACTTTGGGTGACATCCTGGGTAACCTGAATGGAGTCTACCCGATAAGAGATCGGTTTGGACAAACCTGAAATGATCACCGGATAATCTGCCCGGGATAATTTTTCCAATTCCTTCAGAATCTTCTCCGGCCGATTTCTCTCCAGGATTTCCAGGCAGTAAAAATCGGCAAAATCATTGGGGATTGAGGCCTGATCAAAGAAAGAGGTATAAACTAAAAACCGGTCATTGACTGACAGATGGTCATGCAGCTTTTTCTGAAGTTTGCTGGACTTCTTTAACCAGGGGTCATGGAACAGATTTCCTACTCCAATTCCGATGATCGAGGGATGTTGTAGAGCCAGCTGAGTAAAAGCCCCGATATACTCCAGAAGCTGACGGCGGTTCAGGGTATCGGTTACCATCTGCTCGGTAAGCAAGGGATAAGGAAGATCTTGCAGGCAGAGAATACCCAGTGAATCGCTGAGATGGTAAAAAAGCGGAGCCAGTGGATAGTAGCCCAGTCTTAAGATATTGAACCCTTTGGATTTAAGGATCTGCAAATCGTTTAAAATCAAATTCCGGTCAATGAGCCCGGTACCCTGCAAATCCTGATAGAGGTAATTGATTCCTTTTAGATTAACTGGAATTCCGTTCAAAAAAATCTTTTTGTTCCGGATGGAAACTTCTCTGAGGGCCAATTTTTTAGAGAACTGATCGATTACCACCTGCTCTTGCCGCAAGGTAACTTTTAAGAGATGTTGTGCGGGATTTTCCAAAGACCAGGGGATTATTTCCGCCATTTTGATATCGAAGGGCAGGACTTGAGTATCTGCCAGAGAATCAGGTGGAGCAGGAAGCAGAGTGCTCCAGATGATGCCGGAATTTTGCAGCAGCTGGATTTCCAGATCCAGATTCCCGGGAGTTCCGGAAGGAGTATGTACCACTATCTCCCCATGAATATGGGCTTCAGTACCGATCATTTTCCACTGATAAGACAGTTCTGCTATATATAGGCGGGGTGTTGTTTCCAGATAGACTGGACCATTCAGGCCATTAGAGATGCGGGGCAAATTTATTGGAATCCAGCCGGGAAGCTGATCCTCCTGTCCCTGCCAGGGGATGATCTGCACTTCCAGCATGTTATCCTCCTGGTTCAACAAACCGGCAGGAACGGAAAACGTTGCAGGTAAAAAATTCTGGCTACCCTGGTGAAGCACTTTGTTGTTCAGGGTAATCCGGGCATGGCCGTTCAGCTGTTCAAAATGCAGGAAATAATTGGATTCGGAAAAATCGGGAAGGCGGAAATTTTTCCGGAATATAAAGGGATGAGCTTCATAATAGATCGCCGGAATATTTACCTGACCTATTTTTTTCTGGGCCTTATCATTAAAGAGGTCATAACTGCCAAGCAACGGGATGATCTGCCGGGGAGGAGAATATTCTAAAACAAGATGCCGCAGTTGATCCCGGACAGCAGCCAGAGAGGGTGAATAGAAAAAAACCTTCTCCTCGGCCCATCCCGGGAAAACAGTAATTAAATACAGCAAAACAGCGGTTAGCCTGATAGTGACGATCTGATTCATACAAGTCCTGTAAAAATTGACCAAGTTTAATAAAATAAAAATTTGAAAGCAAAGAGTTGGTCATTTGGATGAACTCCGGAAGCATAAATATTTGACAAACAGCTGTTGTTGACAGGTGGGCATTCTAATCGCCAGATGGCATTGACAAACACCTTGACAGGCAGATAGAGGGTTTATTATATTCGAGGTCTAATTTTTAAAATCAATTTAAATTTTGAAATTTTAAGGAGGTTACCTTTGAAGAACTACACAGGCGAAAGCATTCGCAATATCGGCACCGGATCACACGGCGGCGCCGGGAAGACATCGCTGGTGGAAGCGATGCTCTTTACCATGGGCGCTACCACCCGCCTGGGAAATATTGAACAGGGCAATACTGCATCCGATTACAATGACGATGAAATTGAACGTCAGATCTCGATAAGCACCTCGCTGCTGCATGGAGAATGGAACAAAAACAAAATTAACATCATCGATACACCCGGATTTTTCGACTTTTTTGGTGATGTGATCAGCGGGCTGCGGGGCGTGGAAAATGTCATGATCCTGATTTCGGCAGCCTCAGGAGTTGAAGTAGGCAGCGAGCAAGTCTGGAATCTGGCACAGAAATATGAAAAAGCAGTCACCTTTGTCATCAATAAACTGGACCGCGAAAATATCGATTTCGAGAGCATCCTGGAATCATTGCGCAATCGGTTTGGTCACTCCATCATCCTCACCCAATTCCCGGTGGAAACCGGACACAATTTTTTTAAGATCGTGGATTTGTTGAGGATGAAATTATTGACCTATCCACAGGATAAAACAGGAAAACCGACGGTGGAGGATTTACCGGCTGCTTTGCAAGGTCGTGCCAATGAACTGCGAACCAAACTGGTGGAAGCAGTGGCAGAAAGTGATGATAAATTACTGGAAAAATTTTTCGAATCGGGGGAATTGTCACTGGAGGATTTTGCCATCGGATTCAAAAAAGCCATCATGTTGCGGAAACTCTTCCCGGTATTCTGTACTTCTGCTACCCATAATGTCGGGGTAAGCTCTTTGCTGGATTATATCGTGGAATTCGGACCGGATCCGGTACATATGCCTCCCTTTAAATCAGCTGACGGTAAAGAGAGAAAACCCATCGACAGTGAACCTCTGACGGCATTTATCTTTAAAACTGTCTCAGAAGCCCATGTCGGTGAACTTTCTTTTGTAAGGGTCTATTCCGGAATTTTAAAGAGCGGCGATGAGGCCTATAACATCAACCAGCATACTTCGGAAAGAGTGGGACAGATATTTGATCTTTCAGGCAAAAACAAACACAATATCGATCAGCTGCATGCCGGGGATATCGGTGCGCTGGTAAAACTGAAAAGTACTCACACCGGAGACACGCTCTGTGTCAAAAATTCACAGTTCCAGTTACCAAAACTGGAACTTCCCGAACCTTTGATCAGTCTGGCCATTGAACCGAAATCCAAGGGCGATGAAGGTAAAATCTCCACCGGTTTTCACGCCCTGCATGAGGAAGACCCTACCTTCGTCATGAAATTCGATCCGGAGTTAAAACAAACCATTATCAACGGCCAGGGAGAAATGCATCTGGCGATCATCGTCAAACGCTTAAAACAAAAATTCGGGGTGGAAGTAAACCTCAAGGATCCAAGGATTCCCTATCGGGAAACCATCAAGGGCAAAGCGGATGCGAAATACCGGCATAAAAAACAGAGCGGTGGGGCAGGGCAATTCGCCGAAGTATGGATGAGGCTGGAACCAAGAAGCCGGGGAGAGGGAGTAGAATTTTCTAACTCGCTGGTGGGTCAGAATGTGGACCGGGTCTATGTCCAGTCGGTGGAAAAGGGGGTAACAGCAGCCTGTGAAGAAGGAATAATGGCCGGTTATCAGGTAGTTGATTTACTGATCGATTTCTATGACGGAAAAATGCACCCGGTGGATTCCAGTGATATTGCCTTTCAGATCGCCGGCAAGGCCGCTTTCAAGGAAGGATTCCTGCAGGCCAAGCCCACCCTGCTGGAACCAATTTATGACATTGAGGTGAAAGTACCCGATGAATACATGGGCGATGTGATGGGTGATATTTCCAGCAAAAGGGGAAAGATCTCCGGCATGGATTCTGCAGGACATGGACATTTTCAGGTGATCAAAGCCAAAGTCCCGCTGGCTGAACTTCATAAATATTCCACCACCCTGCGATCAATGACCCAGGGTCGGGGACTCTTCGGTCAGAAATTTTCCCATTATGAAGAGGTCCCCTTCGAAATGGCCCAGAAAATCATTGAAAAAGCCAAAAAGGAAAAAGAACAGGAATAGACTTTCTAATCCTGATATATTATAAAAGCCCTCCAGAGAGAAATTCTGCAGGGCTTTTTTTTACGGTCATTATTATTTATCTTTGGAAAATGAATCGCCATTTAAACAGAGCAGGTAAATTATGAAACACCTCTGGGCTCCCTGGCGGATGGAGTATATCAGCCAGGAAAAAACCGAAACTTCCAAAGCCTGTATCTTCTGCAGCCGGATCTCACAGAAAAAGGATAAGAAAAATCTAATAATATTTCGGGGTAAAATGGCTTTCATCATTATGAACCGTTTTCCCTATAATAACGGTCATTTGATGGTGGTACCTTACCGCCACATCGGAGACCTGCTGCAATTGAAAAAGGACGAAAAAGGTGATCTATTCCAGCTCATCCAGTGGTCGGTGAAAGCACTGGAGGTGGTTATGAAACCCCATGGATTCAATATCGGAATGAATCTGGGTCGGGTAGCCGGTGCAGGGGTGGAAGATCATCTGCATTTTCATGTAGTTCCCCGATGGAATGGCGATACCAATTTCATGCCCATCCTGGCCGACACTAAGGTGGTCTCCGAGGCATTGGAAAAATCCTATCAGAAACTGCAGACCGCTTTTGTCCAAATCAGTGGCAGAAAAAAATGAAGGTAAAAATTCTATCCAATATAAAAGGACTGGTCTCGGGCGGCAATAGCCTTCCCTGTTATCAGTTGCAGATTCAGGAAAACTGTGCTATCGCCATGAAGGACACTCGTATTCTGGCCATTGATAATCCCGAAAGGTTATTACAGAAATATCCCGCCGCTGAATTAATCGACGGGCAAAATTTCTGGGCCTTACCAGGTTATGTAGATCCACACACCCATCCGGTTTTTTATAAAACCCGTGAAGAAGAATTTGAAATGCGGCTGCGGGGAAAATCCTATGAAGAAATTGCGATGGAAGGAGGCGGCATCAGAAACAGCGTCAGAGCCTTCCGTCAGGCCTCTTTCGATGAATTGCTGGAGCTCACCTGCCGCCGCATCCAGGAATTTATTCCTTACGGCACCACCACCATCGAAGCCAAAAGCGGTTACGGGCTCTCGCTGCGGGATGAGATCCGAAGTCTGCAAATATTAAAAAAAGCAGCTGCCCTGCTCCCTATTACCATCGTTCCCAC
>MESS01000018.1:0-12931 GCA_001771055.1 Caldithrix sp. RBG_13_44_9 | reverse complement strand
TTCCTGGGTAAAAAACAGTATGCCCCGGCCCGCCGGATGATCGAACTGGGACTTCCGGTGGCATTAGCTACCGATTATAATCCCGGCAGTTCATTCACTCAGAACATGAATCTGATTCTCTCAATTGCCTGTACTCAGATGAAGATGCTCCCGGCCGAGGTGATCTGCAGCAGCACTCTGCACAGTGCCCGTGCCCTCTGCCGGGAAAAAGAACTCGGCACTCTGGAAGTAGGGAAAAAAGCCGATATCGTGCTGCATGATATCCCGAACTTCCGTTATCTTCCCTATCATTATGGGATGAACCACGTGCAGCTGGTAATCAGGAATGGTGAAATTATCTATCGGAAATTATAACGATGCTAAAAAAATTCTCTCAACTACTACAAAACACCCCCTCTATAAATATCCTGGTATTTTTGTTTATAACTATCATTCCGGCTTTGAGTCAGACCAGTGGTGTTCCTTTGACTCACTGGGGATACGATGCTATTGAACGCTGGGAAATCCGGGGATTTATTCCCGCAGCCTACAATGGCTCCAAACCATTCTCCCGCTTGGAAATGGCTGACTATGTAGCAGAAGTCTGGAAATTCTATCAGGAGCAGCCGGAACAATTTTCCGGCACAGACCTGGAACAACTGCTTTATCTATCACTGGAATTCAAGGAAGAACTTGAAAAATCGGCAGAGCATCAGCGCCCGGATCAATTCGATTACTGGAATCCCCGCCTGTACTACCTGTTTCAGAAAACGCCGCTGAAAATATTGAATCCTTATATTTATCCCAATTATCGCAACATGGTTTATCTGCAGTATCATGATTTCAGGCTGGCAGCTGATCCTATCCTCAGTTACAGTATCCAACAGCAAATGGATGAGACCACCGGAAAATATCAGCTGGTCCGCATCAGTAACGGACTGATGTTCCGGGGAGATCTGGGTAAATATTTCGGTTTCTACTTTGATCTCACCGATAATCATTTATCCGATGAGCGCTGGCAGGGCACGAAAATCCCATTTCAAGTCTGGGAGGAGTCCGGCTGGCCTTTCCTCACTACCCGGGACAATGGTGATTTTGACTTTGATGAAAACGTTGCATACCTGACTTTCCACTATAAATATTTCTATCTGGTCTATGGCCGGGAATTCAATCAGTGGGGTGTGGGTCACACCGGCCATCTGCTTCTTTCCACCAATGCCCAGCTGTATGATGAAATAAAACTGGTGATTCAATACTGGCGCTTTAAATTCACTCATCTCACAGCATTCCTGCAATACATCTCTCCGGAAGCTCGCATTAATATGAAAAGCCAGCCCCATATCGACCAATATTGGTCAGGTAATCGTCTGGAATTAAATCTGGGAAAAGGGGTCCAGCTGGGTTTAAGTGAGTCGGTAGTTTACGACGACCGTTCACTGCAGCCGGGCTATCTCAATCCATTCAGTTTCTTCAAATCGGTTGAACATTATTATGGTGACCGGGATAACGGGGCACTGGGGGTGGATCTGGAATGGCGGATTCGAAATGGAGTCAAATGGTTTGGGGAATGGTTTATCGATGATATCACCACCACCAAATTAGGCAGTGATTGGTATGGAAATAAATTCGGCTGGCAGACCGGGATATTTTTAGTCAATCCATTTTCCCTGCAGGATGTGGATCTACTGTTGGAATACACCCGGATTAAACCTTATGTCTACACCCATTCCTATCAGGATTACAACAAATACAAACATTACGATACCATGCTGGGGCACTATATCGGTCCCAATTCGGATCAACTGCTGGTATGTCTCCGTAAACGATTCTCTAAATTTCTGGAAACCGGGCTGGAATATCAGATGTACCGCCATGGATCCAATCCCGAGGACCGGAACGTGGGCGGTGATCCCGATCATCCATGGCAGGACGGAGATGCGATTGATGCTGTCTTCCTAGACGGGATCAGCAAAGAACAGCAGAGTTACGGTATCAATCTGCGATATGAGATCTTCAGAAATTTATTGGCAGAATTTTATTACCGCCGGATGAAATATCATCAATCTGCCTGGGAAGATCTGTTTTCTTTTCGAATTTCCTTTAACCTCGGTTACCGGGATGAAGGAATCCGGCATATCTTCCCGGCTGTAAATTGAGATGATCAGAAAGAGTTTATAGGTCAGAAATTTTATCATCCGGCAAAAAAATATCAGATCCGGTGTTATTAGCCTGGTTAGTAAATTATATCAATCTTAAAGTTTTGATTGTCCGAAGAGAGGAAGATTTTCAATGAAACAGTGGATATTCTTTTTATTGATTGCCAGCCTTAGCCTGGTGTCTGCTCAAAACAGTGATCAGGTAATTACTGCCAAATTTCTTACTTCAGCCGATAAATTCAAATCGGGGGATAGTTACCAGTTAGCGGTGGAAATTCAGATCAATTCACCTTATCATATCAATGCCCAAAAACCCAGCGAAGACTTTCTCATTCCCACTACCCTGACGGTTGAAGTACCGGAAGGGGTGGCTCTGGGTAAATTCGATTTTCCCAAAGCTGAGATGAAAAAATTTGAGTTCTCAGAAAAAGCATTGGCAGTCTATGAAGGAACCATCCATATTTTCACCAGCATCAGCATTGCCTCAACTTTTAGCTCTGCAGAGATCATTTTAAAAGGAGTGGTGGGATACCAGGCCTGCGATGATCAAACCTGCCAGGCGCCGGCTGAATTAAATTTCACTCAAAAATTCGCCATGGCAGCTCCTACTGAAACCGTCAGTTATACTAATCAAGCTCTATTTTCTACCCGAGGAAATGATCAGCCGATAGTCACAGAAGAAAACAAACCCGCCAGGAATAGTATTGCCGCCATCATCAGTGAAAAAGGCTGGATCCTCACTTTCATTCTGGTATTTTTAGCAGGATTGGCGCTCAATCTGACTCCCTGTGTTTACCCGCTGATCCCCATCACTATCAGTTATTTCGGTGGACAGACCGAGGGGAAGAAAGGAAAGCTTCTGGGGCATGCTATGATCTATGTACTGGGGATGGCGGTTACTTACTCAATCCTGGGTGTTATCGCAGCCCTTACCGGAAGCCTGTTCGGCTCGGCCCTGCAGAACCCTTATGTGCTGGTAGCCATCGCCCTCATCCTGATAGCCCTGGCTCTCAGCATGTTCGACCTTTATGAAATCAGAGTGCCAACTTTTCTCAGCAATTTTGCCGGAGGGGCAAAACAGGGTTATTTTGGGACATTCTTCATGGGATTAACAGTGGGAATCGTAGCGGCGCCCTGCATTGGGCCTTTTGTACTGGCACTGCTCACTTTTGTCGGCGAAAAAGGTGATGTCATTTTGGGATTCAGCATGTTCTTTATTCTGGCACTGGGTCTGGGATTCCCCTTTATACTGCTGGCACTCTTTTCAGGAAGTATCCATAAAATTCCGCGCTCCGGGGCCTGGATGGTGTGGGTACAGACAATTTTCGGATTCATTCTGGTTGCTATGGCTATTTATTTCCTGCAACCATTGTTTCCCAATTCGCTGTTGTATTCTTTGAGTCAGGCGCTCACCATGCTGCTGGGTGGAATTTACCTGGCCTGGATTGTGCCGACCCAATCCAACAGTAAAATATTTCCGGTAATAAGAAATCTTATCGGAATTATCTTTTTTCTGCTGGCAGTTATCTTTGCCAGCAACGGATTTACTTCTTATATCGATGAAAGACTAACCGAAAATCCATTGGCAGCTGCCAATAAGGAACCTGCCAGTCAGATCAATTGGCTGCCCTTCTCAGATGAAATACTGGCAGAGGCAGTCGGAAAAAATAAACCGGTTATGATCGATTTTTATGCCGACTGGTGTCTTCCCTGTAAAGAGCTCGATAAGTTTACCTTTTCCCAACCAGAGGTCATTGAACTTTCCAAAAATTTTTATATGTTAAAAGTAGACTTGACCCTGGACAATGATCCTGTCTCCCGGGAATTAGCGAAACGCTTCCAGATCAAAGGAGTCCCCACCCTGGTATTTCTCTCGGCCCAGGGCTCTGAATTAAGTGATCTGCGGGTAGTCGGATTCATGGAAAAAGAGGAATTTCTGCCTGTTATGCAGAAAGCATTACCATAGAAATTTACCAATACTCTTTTGTAGCAGGAAAAAATCTTATGAAATTATGTATGCAATTTTTTCAATATTTTCTAGCAGGTATGCTTTTAAAACTATAAACTATAAACTATAAAATGTCTCAACTATTTCTTACATTCTGGCTGTTATTGAAGTTATGGTGGGGAAGGATTCTCAACCCGGTTTTCTTTATCTATACTTACCCAAAATTTTTCCAGACTCCGCGGCGGGTAATATTCAACAAAGCATTAAGTGACTACTTCTTCAAAAATTAAAAAGTCTCTTTACTCTCTCAAGGAAAAAAATCTAACAACTGGGCCTCACTGATTCTTCTTTGTTGAATCGGCAGTGGTGGGCTGGGGTAATTCCTGCAGCGGGAGATCGAACTCATATTCCTTAAGGAATATTATCGAGCGGAATTTCTGGTCGGGTTTCTCAGCGGTCTGCACGATTATATCAGCCCTGATGGGCAACCAAAGATTTTGAATCCTGGTCAATTCCAACCGGGTAGACAAACCACTGGTAATTATCTGATTCACATAGATCTGAGAATCCCACCCCAGGCAGATCCATTTCCCCTCTGCTTCCTGGTAGTGGGGATAATTGATCACCCTTTCGGTGGCCGATTCCACTTCCACCCACAGCAGGCGGCCGGAGCGGAGAAATACTTTTCGGACGGCAGCGGCTGAACTGCCTTCCTGATTAGTATAGTGAACATCCACCGTATCTCCCTTAAAGTTTATGCTGGCAGCAGCCGGGATATCATCCAGCGGGGAAATAATCAAGAAACTAAACCAGTCCAGGTAAAAACCATGAAATTGATTTTTGGTCAACTGAATTTTCTCCAGCAGCTGAGTTCGCTGGGCCGGGTCATTCAATATTTCACTGGGTTGAAGCAAATAATAAATTTTGCCCTCCCGGATCCATATCAGCTTGAGCGGATAGGTGTAAGTACTATCTCCCAGATTCTCGATGAAACCGATGTATGAATCAGTAGAGAAAAGACAACTGAAATTTTGTAGAGTACCGGATTCCAGAAAGTAATACAGTCCCCGGGTCTTTTTTTGAAACTCCGGCCAGGAATCAACCGGTTGCGCCGGCAAACCGTTGACAAGGAATAATAAAAATATCAGCCAAAGAATCATAAATAATTTCATGTTCTGGAACTCCCCGGTTGATGAGCAGCCCTCATCCCTAATAATTAATACTTATTACAAATTACTTATTATTAATCACTTATAAACTATCACCTATAAACTATTACCTATTACCTGTAACATATTATTTCATCGATACATTTCTATGAAAATCTGATAATTGCGGATAATTTCCTCCACGTAATCCAGAGTTTGCTGAAAACCATGGAAATAACCGTAGTTGGGGACACCCAGTTCCCATACTTCCAGGTGCAGTCGCCAGTCCTGGGTAGTTAGTTTAGGAAGGCAATATTTTACAGCTTCCCAGGTTTGGGAATCCATCTTCAGGTGGCGGGCCACACTCTGAGCATCTCTGATACGGCCTATTCCGCTATTATAGGCCGCCAGACCTAATTTGACCCGGTTATCGCGGTCCGCATCCGGGAAATATCTCACCTGCTTATAGAGATGATAAATTCCGGCTGCAATGTTCTCCCGCGGATTGTTGGCAATGAATTCAATGTCCATTTCCTGGTGAAGCTCGAGAGCGGTGGAGGGCATGATCTGCATCAATCCGATGGCGCCTTTGTGACTTCTGGCGTCTTCGCGAAAACGTGATTCTTTTAAAATCTGCATGACAATCAGACGCCAATCGAATCCATAGCGTTTGGAATATTTCCGGATCACCGGGTAATAATTTTCTATCTTCTTTTCAAAATCCCTGGGAAGGGTTCTTTTACGGAAATCTTCGAACTGCTTTTTCTGCTCAATTCGTTTCCTGACGAAATTCAGAAGAGAATCAGGATCGGCAGTGCCGGTTTTATCCGATCCGGATATACCGCAAGATAACAGCAGAACAAGGAAAGTGAATACTGCTAAAATTTTCAGGCAGCAGGTCTTCATTAAAAAAATCTTATCGTTCTTTCAACAGGCCTTTATTTTAATGCCCTCGATCGCAGTCAGTGGATCAGTCCTCCCGGCAGTACTGAACTCTGCCACATAGACCACCACCCGGAATCAGCCAATTGGATTTATTAAAGCAGTGCCAGCCCGGGCAACGGACTGCCGATCAGTGGCGACTGTTAATTCAGGCTCATTCCGATGATCAGACCAACGATCAAGCCAATCATGATAAAGATGCCGCACACCACCACCCCCACTGCCAGATTTCCTTTTTCCAACTCATTGGGAATATCGAAGTGGGTGAAGCGGTTGATCAACCGGTAAGTGATGATGGCTGAAGCTATGCCCAAAATCACCCCGACAATAGCATAAATGGCGTTGAGAAAGAGCGGTGACTCATACCACATGTAAAACTCTCCAGAATTAAGGTATCAGATGAATGTTTTAAGAGATTTTAATATAACGATCGAACCATTTAATTAATAAAAAAGCGCTGCCGCTGACAAATATCCCTTCAAGAAATAATCCCGCACCCACTGCCAGTCCCATGGTTCCACAAAACCAGATCGATCCGGCCTGTCTGATACTTAAAAGTGTTCCTTTTTGCCGGATTACTACCATGATTCCCAGCAGGGTAATTCCCAACATCACGAATTCCAGCATGTGGCCGGGGGGAGAAAAAAGAACCGGACTTAAAGTAATACTGGCAATCATACACAGGCAAGATCCCAGAGAAATGAGCAACAGGGAACTAAAACTATCTTTTGGCTGATTTTGCAGAGTTGACCAGCCGATAAGCATCGTGCATAGAAAAGTAACCGTACATTTTATCAGGTTCAAAAAAAGTGTTGGGAAAATGGAAACCTTCTACATTTATTAATTTTCTGAAAGTTTACGCATTCGGGTATAAATTGTCAATTCCTTTTTCCGATTATCATGGCCGGCGGCGGGATCTGTTTCTCATGATATTCCAGCAGGGCTTGCTGCACATAGGCTTTATTTCTAATGTCTGCGTCCAGGTTATTGGGCAGCCTTTGCAGCAGGGCATTATGATCCACTACCGGAAAGGTGAAAAACAGATCCTCCAGATACCAGCTGAATCCGGAATTTTTATTGACCTGAGACCAGACATAGAATAAAGGTAACAGAATATTCAGGATAAATAGCCGGCAGCGTTCTTTCCCCATGGTTTTACGGGGAAGGGCCTGGTAACCTAAGAATTTGGCCAGAATAGCATTAAATTCTGTGCTCAGGGGCAGACATAAACTGTCTTCTATTTCCTCTATAAGGCAGCTCAACTCTTTACGCTGACAGAATAACTGAAGCAATTTTTCAAAGAGTGAATTTTCCTGATAGTGGAACAGGATCTGGGCATATCCGGCCAACCGGAAATAAGGATTATTCAGGGGGCGAAGCCGGGCGAAATTCCAGTGAACCACACTTTGCCGGGAAAGCGGAAACAGAGGAAAAAACTGTTTGCGAACATGATGAATGAAGCGGTACCAGAGATCGGAATCTGAATTCAGAGAGTTTTTCAAAGGTCTTTCCAGCAGTCCACCCTGCCAGGCTAACAGGGTCCAGAATATCAGGGGAGATCTCTGCAGAGTATGAACGGCTGTTAGCAGTTTAGCCGGTGGCATTTTTTTGACCAGTTCCAGAAAGGGAGTACTATTCTTACTATACCCCAGGGATTTTGCCAGGCCTAGAAAAACTGCAGTTTCCCAGTTAAAACTGTTGACCCATTGCCGGATTTCATCACATTTACGGGAAAACCTTCTCCAGGCCAGCTGCCTGAATTCAAGGGAACTCATATTCAGGTGGAGTGATACTTCCTGGCGGGCCTGATCTTCTTGCTGCAATTTTTCCATTTGCTGCAGCCATTCTTTAACTGGATACTGCAAATATCTGGAAATGATGAAGTGGGGGAAACGCCGGGCTAATTCTGGGGTAATTCCCAGTGGTGCTTCCCAGAGGATATGCAGAACCACCTGATTATACCGCCGGTCAGAGTCATGACCATGTCGGTACCAATCCTGCCACTCCCGATGAAATTCAATATCTCCCCGCATCAGCACCCCACCCACTTTAATGAGTGCCTGCAGGAAATCCGGACCATTATCAAGATTTGCCTGACCAAGGTCCAGAATTTCCAGGGGCTGCCCGTCCCAGGTTTGCCATCCAGAACGGAGAAGTTCTGGATGTTGGATGGTCCAGGAAAGAAAGTATTCGGGAAAAGAGAAATTATCAGGTTCTACATAATTTGCTTGCATAGAAGCCTCCCTTATCCTAAATTTATTACGATTATAATATAACAATAATTATTTATTTTTGCAAGTCTCTTTTTTCAAGGAGCAAAGATTATGGAAAGCAACCTGCTAGCCAAACGGATCCGGGAGATCATGCGGAAAAAAAATATGACCCAGCAGCAATTATCCACCCTGCTGGGCATCAGTCAGCCGGCTGTTTCCCTCTACCTGCAAGGCCGGATGCCGCCAGCGGATGTTCTCTACCAGATTGCCCAATTGGACAATACCAACGTGGAATGGCTGCTTACCGGCCAGGAAATGGGAACACCGGTGGTAAAGGAAAAAACAGCAGTCTATGGTGATCAGTATGTCCTGTTGAAATTATGGGACCGGCTGCCTTCATCCATCCAAAAGGACCTGCTTAACCTGATGCGGCATGTTTTAGAGATATAAGAAGTCATATTTTCGATTAAATAATCTCGGAAATATGAAATGGAATAAAACTCATCAAGGCGGGAAATAAAGGTCTAGCAGGATCTGGTCACGATTGCCGGTGGCGCAGGGCGGTTACCAGCTGAAATAATTGATTCGTATCGGTCAAGGTTTGCACTTTTTCCAGTGAATCCAGGGCATCTTGGATATAATAATCGATCAGGTTCTGGATCTGATCTGCAATTCCCAATTCATACAGTACTTCCCGTAACTCGACCAGCGAATGATAATCACTCAGCCGGGGTGGATATTTTTTGGCAGCCGCGGAGGATTCGGCAATCACTTCCTGATATTTTAAAGTTACATAGGTCTTCTTATTCAGTTTCAGATCACTGCCCACTTTTTTCCCCAGCGAAGTCTCTTCGCCGGCATAATCCAGCCAGTCGTCCTGAATTTGGAATCCGATACCCAGGGAGTTGCCGAAATTTTCCATGGCCGCGATCTCACTGGAACCTGCACCTCCCAGGATGGCTCCCAATTGGCTCGATAGTTTAAATAACCAGGCAGTTTTTTTATTGATCATATCCAGGTATTCGGCCAGACTCACCTGCTCCCGTCCTTCAAATTCCTTGTCCAGTGCCTGCCCTTCGCATACCTTGATCAGGGCTTCATTAAAAAGATTCAGAGCCCGCGGCAGATAACGGGCTTCACACTGCAACATTTTTTGGTAAGCTAATCCGATCAGTAAGTCACCCACCAGGATCGCAGCATCTTCTCCCCATTTTTTATGGACGGTAAAGCGGCCGCGGCGCAGGTCATCTTTATCCATGATATCATCGTGAATCAGGGTAAAATCGTGGAACAGTTCTACTCCCAGAGCCGCCGGCATAGCTTGTTCCAACTCTCCACCCACTGCCTGACAGGACAGCAAGGTAAGCAGAGGCCGGATTTTTTTCCCGGGAGCTTCCAGAAAATAGAGAATGGGCTCTTTTAGCGAGGCCGGAAATTCGGATTTTACACTTTCCTGCAGCTGCTGCTGCACGGCATCAATGAGCGGGGATAAGGTTTGAAAGATGGCCAAGGGGCACCTGACTACTTAAAAGAGTGAAATATTTTTAAAATCTCGCTTCTGGTTTTTGCTTCTTTGATTTGCAGTACAATTTCATTTTCCCGGAAATTACGGGTAATCTGAGCTAGGATTTTAATGTGCGGACCCGAAGTATCCCTCGGAGAGATGACCAGAAAAATGAAGTGAGCAGGTTTTCCGTCCAGTGAATCAAAATCCAATCCCTCCCGGCTGATCCCAAAACTGACCAGCAGTTCACGGCTAGCTATGGTCTTGGCATGCGGCACCGCCAATCCATTTTCCAAACCGGTGCTTAGATACTGTTCCCGTTCTATTAAATCCCGCAAACAGGTTTCGCGGTCCTCAATTTTACCGGCTTTTACTAATAGATCCATTAATTCTTCAATCACCTGGTATTTGTTTTTTCCTGTGAGATCTTCACTGATCAGTTCTTCATTCAATAATTCTTCGAGTCCCATGCAGCCTCCAAATGATGAAAAATCTAATACTCTCCCCTGTCAATTCCAAACGTATTTTGACAGGCCAAGGCCTGATAAATCGGTATGATTTATCAGGCCTGGTTTAGATTTTGTCCTCAAACGGTGATTTAGAGATACGATTGCAGGGTATCATTTTCAAACAGACGGGAAACCTGTTTCTCGGCATCCACGATTTTTACTTTATGATAATAGCAGCCTTTCTTGCTACAACCTTCAATGATCCCGCCCTTGGGAAGATAACAGACAAACATCGGGGAGGAACACAGCTGACAGGTCTCACCGGCTGCTTTCAGGCTTTCTCCGCAGACCGGGCAGAATAATTCTACCACTCCGCCCTTGGGGGGACGCACCCCTTCTTCAATATTATCAAAGCTGCCATATACCGGATCGATAAATAACACTCCGTCTTTTCCATGGTATCTCATCTTCAATTTTATGGCCGGAAAACCATGGATCTTTTTGGAAGGATCACATAACTGATGTCCCTTATGACAGAACACATGTTCTACATGGATTTTTTTAGCCGGGACTTCGACTTCGATTTCCAATTTCTCTTTTTTTGGCATAATGACCTCTTGAGATATTCCTACAATCTGAAATATTTCTGTGAATATAAAAATTCTGTCTTTTTAAATACCAATAAATTTTTAAAAAAGAGATCAACCTCCATATTTGAATGGTATTGACAGATATTACATATAAAAACATCAAGTTAAGCTATTAGAAAACCTCATTTTAATAAAACAGCTTTCATGGTTTTTACGTAGTCCCCGGCGGTAATCCGGTAAAAGTAAATTCCGCTGCCAATTGGCTTGCCCTGGTCATTCTGTCCATTCCATTGGATTCGATGGGCGCCGGCTTCCATCTGCTTGTTCAGCAGAGTACACACTTTTTGTCCCAGTACGTCAAATATTTCCAGTTCAGTCTTCTGTCGTGACGGCAGATTAAAACGGATGGTCGTTACCGGATTAAAGGGATTGGGATAGTTCTGATAGAGTTCGAAATGGTCAGGGAGCTGATCCTGAACTGCAATTGATACCGAAGCGCTGTTCACTACCAGAGAATCACCAGGAAAATTCGGTTTGGAAGATTCAATCCGGAAGATGGTTCCGGTTTCCGGCATCAGGGCATTGACATTGGCGGGCCAACCAGGATCAGTAACATCACCACCGTTCCAGTTGACAACCACCATTCTGGCCATCACCTCGTCACTAATTCCTGAATTAAAACTGGAGCCAACCACTGCATTATATCCGGATTGACCTGGTGAATTATCATCTGGATTATACCAATAAATCCAATCGGTGTAAGGATCATTATCTGAACCTGAGATAGAATGATCACTTTGAACCAAATTAAAGAGTTCATTCACATCCTCATCATTTATAAGCGGTACCATTCGATAATCGTCAGGCGTATAATCTGGGGTGTTGACTCCAATATTCCATAATTCGAATGGGACATTCACAATTGTTAGAGTAGTAAAGGCCATCTGACCGTGACCACCGGCCGCGGTAAAACGCAGCTCATAATCATAAGGCATAATATATGGCCAATTTGCTCCAGAACGAGTGACCCGGGACTTAAAATAATCAAATGAAGGAGTCATAGTAGAAGAGTTCATCCCAGTATGAATTCCCCAGATGCTGTTGTTGGTACTCTGCTGTACTCCGGCAGTTGGACGGTCAGTCCCATCAGGATAACGGGCATTATAGAGCAAAGGAAATCCGCTGGCATTAAATCCAAAACAACCGATATCAGGGGGATCTAATGGACCGCTGGCATTGGCTACTACGGTAAATTGGGTAAAGTCGGGTTGTGGTTCTTTCACCACAAATAATATTCCATCTACCACTGGATGGGAATAATGAGATAAACTGCTGGGGATTCCAGCAGTTACTTTAATCATTCCATTTGTGTGATCAGTGATGAGATACCTCAGTTCAGAGGTTCCAGCATCAGGATAAAAGGTGATCAGATAGACATGACCGGTCACCAGACTCGGATCGGCCACTATCGGAATTACATTCCTGGCAGTTCCAACCAGGGATTGAACTGCCAGGGTATCTCCCCAGCTGCTGGGAGGATTCCAGGGAATTACCGGATACTGATAGGTAGCATTAAGTAAATGATGATCAAATTCAATGACCAGGCTATATTCCAGGCTATCACCTTGAGCTGGACCCGACAGTACAGTATAAAAATTGGGTGTGCTCAAATTTCCACTTGCTGGTATGGGATTAAAATAACTGGCATTATAGTAAGAATTTCCAACTTCAATTGAATCAATGGCATTTATGGCATCCTGATTTTTGATGGAAAAACCCAAATAAACTAATTCATTATAATTGATATTCCCGTCCTGTAAACCGTTTTCCCAAACTACCTGCCAATTTTCCAATTCCGGAGTCGGGCGAAGTTTGAGGTGCGATAAAATTCCTGGAAAAGTATCCAGGCCAGCTGACCAGTTGACGATACAATCACCCTCAAACGGATACTTACGGTTGGACACGGTGAGGTAATTACCCCAGATATGATCGCCGGCCAGAC
>MESS01000017.1:1236-6503 GCA_001771055.1 Caldithrix sp. RBG_13_44_9 | reverse complement strand
GAACGGCCAATTTAAATTGCTCCGGATTGACAATACCCAGTTCGATGAGACCAAATTTATGCTCCTTGGTCAACTGCAGGAGGGTAGATGAAACCACCGTGGCAGAATCGCAGAACAGCGGAGTTTCCAGAACCGGACCGCGTTGCGAGAGAATGGCGCTGAGCATCCCCTTGGTGGTGCTCTTTCCGTCGGCTCCGGAGATACCGATAAGGGGAATGTCAAAACCTTTACGGAACTCCCGGATCTTCTTTAAATTCAATTCGACATATTCGGTATGTTCCCGGGGAGTGAGAAGAGAAATTTCCTCGGAATATATTTTCCCAAATTCTTTATTTTTCAAGGCAGACTATTCTCTTTAAAAATGACCAGCTAAATTTACAACAGAGAATCTGACAAAACCATGTCTTTCGGTGTAACTTTTAAGTATTATCGTCAATTATTGATCTAAAATAATTTTTTTGAAATCTCGGATCTCGTACCCATTTTAAAACCAACTTTTTTATCGTGACCGGCGCTTGAATGTTTCATTAAATTATTTGCAGTAACAAAGAATTACAATTGGACGTAGAAAAATCAACAAGTTAGGAAAATGAAATTGAATCCGATTGAAACGAATGATCTGACCAAATATTATTCCGGGGGAAAGGTGCAGGCTCTGGAAGGAGTAAATCTTCAGGTAGGAGGCGCTCAGATTTTCAGTCTGCTCGGGCCCAACGGTGCCGGGAAAACCACCCTGATGAAAATCCTCCTGGGGGTGTGCTTCCCCACCCGCGGGAGTGCCAGAATATTGGGAAAAGAGATCAGCAGCCATTGGTCCCATTCCCGAGTGGGATACCTGGCCGAAAATCACCGCTTTCCCGACTTCCTTAACGCCTGGCAGGTGCTTTACTACTATGGCAAGATGAGCGGGGTGGACTCTGTGACCTTAAAGGAACGCATACCCCGGCTGCTGGATCAGGTCAAACTGGAAAACTGGGAAAAAGAACGGATCAAAAAATTTTCCAAAGGAATGCTGCAGCGGTTGGGAATTGCTCAGGCCCTCATTAATGATCCTGATATTCTGTTCCTGGATGAACCCACCGATGGCATCGATCCAATCGGCCGCCGGGAAGTGCGGGATCTGCTGCTAACCTTAAAAAATCAGGGAAAGACCATTTTCCTCAATTCCCATCTGTTATCGGAAGTAGAGCGGGTATCGGATGAAGTGGCAATTTTGAAGAACGGCCGCCTGATCCAGAAGGGCCGGGTTGAAGAATTCATTGCCGTGAAGGATACCTATGAAATTAAAATTCCCGGCGCCGCAGAGGATTTATTTCCATTCTGTCAACAATTAAACATTGAACTGCACCAGAAGAATGGTAAATACCTGATCGAAGTTGATGACGCTCAGCATCTCAACCACTTTATTGACAGACTGCGGGAAAAGGATATGATCATCCAGGCGATTATTCCCCATAAGATTACTCTGGAAGATTTTTTCATCGAGGTGATAGAAGAAAAAGAAGGGAATTCCAATTGAAATTACTGGCCATCATACAGCTCACTTTCCGGGAATCATGGGCTAAAAAAACTTTCGTGGCCTTTTTCGGCCTCTCCACCCTGGTCTGCCTGCTGTTCATCTTTGCCCTGAATCTGGACATCGTGGATGGATTGAAATCATCGGTTTCGCTGTTTGGCAAGGAAATTCCCGAATTGGTAGAGATCAGGGAACTGGTGCTGGGAATTGAAAGTGCATTAGCGGTATTCCTGTTCACCGGCGGTCTGTTCATGTCACTGTTCGCCACCAGCGGACTGATCACCAGTTTTCTGCGCAGCGGGAATATCGAATTGATCATCTCAAAACCGCTCAGCCGTTTTCAGATTCTACTGGGAAGATATCTGGGAGCGGTTTCTATCGTGGCATTCAATGTTTTCTACCTGGTACTCTTTAGCTGGTTGATCCTCTCTATCAAAACCGGCATCTGGAACTGGGGATTTTTACTTTCCGGAATTATGATCGTTCTGACTTTTGCCATTTTATATGCTTTAATGACCTTTCTGAGTGTGGTAATAAACAGTGCGGCCTTTTCCCTGATGATCACCTATGCCATTCTGTTTTTCAGTCCTTTGCTGCTGCAACGGGATAGAATTTACGCTCTGCTTTCCGGAAAAATTTATGGGGTACTGCTGGATGGCCTGTATTATTTTCTCCCCAAGACCACTGAGCTGGCAGACATCACCCGTTTGCTGGTACAGGGTAGCGCGGTAACCTCCTGGATGGCATTGTGGAGCTCTATACTTTTCGGAATCTTTATGTTCGGAGTATCCTCTTATATATTTTCACGCAAAAACTTTTAGCTTGAATAATTTATCGCGCAGAGACGCAGAGGACGCAAAGATCTATTTTAAATGGACTAAGTAAAAAATAAAATTTTCTCTTATGAAACTATCAATATCATCTTTTTACTTATAATTTATTTTTAGCAGTTTGGCGTCTCTTCATGAGATTTTATGAATTAACTAAGTTAGGAGAAAACCATGAAAAAAATTATTATGTCATTATTGATTCTGCTGGTTGTGATTCTGGTAGGTATAAAATGCAGCGGAGACCGGCAAGAATCTTTATCAAATTCCATGGCTGCAGAATTGGCACTGCTGCCGGAATCTTCTGCCGGAGTAGGTCACATTAATATCCAGAATCTGAGAGAAAGCCCTTTTTACGAAATGATGCAGGATAATTTCTCCAGAACTCCCTTCCATTCCCGGGAATATCAGGAATTCATGGATGCCACCGGTATAGATCTCCGCAAGGATATTCACGAAATTTATTTTGGCATCTCTCCCCGGAAGGAAGAAGAGAAGGCAGAATTTCTGGCAGTGATAAAGGGAGACTTCGATCCGGCCAAGATCATGAACTATATCTCCGGAAAAGAAGACTATTCAGAAATAATGCAGGAGAATTATCAGGGACAACCGTTTTACCGGATTCCCGAAGAGCAGCTGGCTTTTAGTTTTGTGGAACAATCCCGTCTGATCCTGGGAAAAGAGGGAATGGTTCAAGCGTGGTTGGACGAGAACTCCTCAGGGAAAAAAGCTTCTCTGTCAGCCGGGCTGGAGAAACAGATCAAATCCTTGAAATATAAGAGTGGGGCCTGGTTTACTCTGGATGCACGCATGTTCGCCGAAGCATTTTCTGAAGAGCTGCAACGTCATTCTGAGGGGAAACACCTCCAGGCCCTAGAAGCTCTGCAGGATTTTAATTTTTCAATGAAAGCTGATAAAAAATTATGGTTTTCCGGGATCGGAAATTTTTCCGATAATGAAAAAGCCAAGCTTTTTCAGGACGCCTTAAAAGGCCTGATCGCCGCTGCGAAATTATCGGTGAGTGAAGACCGGGAAGCTGTGAATGTGCTGAATAAAATTGGGATAAGGGTTAAGGGAAAAAGGGTATTACTTGATTTCAAGATGGACAAAGAAGATATCGATCGCTTAAGAGCGCACCGGGATAAAATTGCCTTGAGATAAAAACAGTCTGATTCTTTTCGAAGGGATTTCTATGGGACACGATTTCATTGTTAACCAAATATTAAAAAATTTACCCCATTATTAATCCCGGCAGGGATGACATATTTTATAAAAAGGATCAAACCGATAGATTTGAACTCCGGAGAGCTTGCCCCGCCTCAGCGGGGAGTGACATATAAAACTCTTCTGATCATTTTATATGAGTAGTGATTATCATGAAGGACTATAAGAAAAAGACAGAGGTAAAAATGAAAAATATTAGGACTCTTCTCCCGCTCATTTTGTTTTTTACCTGTTCCACTCAGCCGGAAGTAAATTTCCAGAAGCTCAATCTGGCGGAAGCACTGTTACAAGCCCAGCAGAGCAGCAAAATGGTATTGATCGATTTCTGGACCGATGGCTGAGGCGGTTGTGTTCAGTCAGACCAGTTGGTCTACAAAAATCCGGAATACAGTGAATATATAAACCAGCATTATGTTGCGCTGAAAATTTACACCAGGAATGAAGAGGGCAAGAAGTATAAAGAACAATTTGCAGTCAAGGCACATCCCACCGTGATATTTCTGGATGCGCAAGGTAATGAGGTGGACCGCATCCTGGGGTGGAACGGTGATCCGGCAGCTTATTACCAAATGATCGTGGATTTCCGCGATGGCCGCAATACCCTGGCTGAAATTAAGGCTAAACTTGAGCAGGATCCGAAGAATGTGGAATTGAATTATCAGCTGGTGAAGAAATGTTTACTGCGGGGAGAGGAAGAAAAGACCAAACCATATTATACCACCATTCTGGAATTGGATCCAAAGGACACCTTTGGTTACGGGGAAGAGGCACGCGGTTACCTGGCAGCTATCCAATTATGGGAAACCGGAAACGATCTGCCGCTCCTGGAACAACTTTCTATTGCGAAAAATCCAGAACTGGTAAAGCAGGGATATAATATTTTAATCCGTCACTATGAGAAGAATAAACAGCCAGAAAAACTGCTGTCGGCTTATGAAGATGCTTTACAGAAATTACCGGAAGATTACAACCTGATGAATGGTTATGCCTGGTACATCTATGAGAATAAGTTGAATGACAAATACACCCGGGGGATTGAAGTGGCCCGCCGGGCAGTAGAGCTTAAACCTGATGCAGCCTACATCTGGGATACCTTAGCGTGGCTGGAATATGAAAACGGACAGAAAGAGCAGGCCTTAACAGACATGGGAAAAGCGGTGGAAATATCCGGAAACGCCGAGGATTACCGGGAGAATTTGAAAAAAATGCAAACCGGGAAAAAATAATTGATTGCATTGTAGGGGCGATCTGCCGGATCGCCCATTTGTAAATCTTCGATCCGACCATCCGTTTTAATAATTTAAATATTAAATTCAATGTGGGGGCGACCCCCGTAGTAGGGGCGACCGGCCCGGTCGCCCCTACAAACAATTCAATGATGAAAATTTCATCGAATGAAATAAATATGCGTTATCATCGTCATTCAATCCGTCTACCCGAGTTTGATTATACTACCCCATGGTGGTATTATGTAACCATATGCACCCGGCCCAAAAAATGTTGGTTCGGAGATATCAAAAATGGAAAAATGGTTTTGAATAGAATTGGGAAATGTGTTGAGTCAGAATGGCTTAAAACCACCCAAATAAGACCGAATGTGGGATTGGATGATTATGTCATAATGCCCGATCATCTGCATGGGATTATTATTATTGAATTCAATGTGGGGGCAATCCCGGTTGTAGGGGCGATCCGGCGGA
>MESS01000017.1:0-1210 GCA_001771055.1 Caldithrix sp. RBG_13_44_9 | reverse complement strand
TTGGGATCAATTATTGGACAATTCAAATCGGTGGTCACCAAACAAATTCGAAGAATAGGACACACCGATTTCAAATGGCAACGTAACTATTATGAACATATTATCAGAAATGAAAGAGACTTATTTAATATCCGCCAATACATGAAAAACAATCCCTTGAAATGGTAGATTGACGAGGAAAATCCAAGGTATTTTAGGTAGGGGCGACCCGCCGGCCAGCCCATTCGGGGGTCGCCCCTGCCGCGAGTTTTCAATTCACCACCTCCTACCGGTATTTTTATTGACTATTCAATAACATTCGTTTAACTTTATACCAATTTGGGATATAAAATCCCTTTTGGGTATTAAAAAACTTGGTCGTTTGCGAAGTCATTCAACAGGGGGATGATATCTCGTGAGCTGGACCATTTTCCGTCCTCTGATTATTTTATTTTCGCTACTGATCCTGCTATATCCTACCGAACAATTTGGCAAATCTGAGATCCGTTTTTCTCACCTTGGCAAAGAACGGGGCTTATCGAATGCCAAAGTACATGCCATCCTGAAAGATAAAAAAGGATTTATCTGGTTAGGTACCACCGCCGGATTGAATAGATTTGATGGATTATCATTTAAAATTTATGAAACTGATCCTGACAATCCCTTCAGTCTGAGTGTCCCTTTCGTCACTAGCCTGCATCAGAATCCAGCAGACAGCAGCAATGTAATATGGATAGGTACCATGGGTGGCGGTATCAATAAATATGATCCTGAAACCGATGTCTTTACTCATTACCATCTTCAGGAAAATCTGCCGAACAGTCTCAGCAACGATTTTATCTCCTGTATCGTTTCAGACAGCCAGGGAAATTTATGGATTGGAACCCATGGCGGCGGAATGAACATCTTTAATCCGGTAACTGAAGAATTCAAATGCTACCGGCATAATCCTGACCATCCTAATAGTATAAGTAACGATGACATCTGGACAATCATTCAGGACCGGAATGGTTTGATCTGGATCGGAACTAATGGCGGAGGACTGAACTGTTTTATCCCCGGTAAAGAAATTTTTCTGCATTTTAAAAATGATCCCGGCGATCCTGCCAGTATTAGTAATAATAATATCTATTCTCTTTGCGAAGACAATCAGGGAAAATTGTGGATCGGAACACAAGATCTGTTAAATAGCCTGGATCTCAAGCAGTATCAGGTATCGGAAAAACTTTCT
>MESS01000016.1:15777-16776 GCA_001771055.1 Caldithrix sp. RBG_13_44_9 | reverse complement strand
CACTCCCAGCTGATAAAATAGAAATGTATACTTATCTACTGCCTCTTTAATTTTTTCATTCAGCGGGGTACCACTGCCATGACCGGTGGAAGAGCTGGTGCGCAGTAAAACCGGATTATCTGAACTGCTGGCTGACTGCAGGCGGGCGGTCATTTTGCGGGACTGCATAGGATCCACCCGCGGATCGTTGGCCCCGGTCATGAACAGTATCGCCGGATAGGCCGTACCATCTTTTACCTTGTGATAGGGGGAATACGCATACATCGCCTTGAATTGTCCAGGGTCTTTAACTGTTCCGTATTCTGGAATATTGAAGCTCCCGTTGGAAGATAATTCCACCCGGATCATATCATAAATGCCCACGCTTGATACCGTGGCTTTAAAAAGCTCCGGATGTTGGGTGATCATGGCACCCAACAATAGTCCGCCATTGGATCCGCCGTTAATTGTCAATTTCCGGGGATTGGTATATCCTTTCTCGATCAGATAATTCATGGCGGCAGCAAAGTCATCAAATACATTCTGTTTGTTGGTCAGCATTCCGGCACGGTGCCATCCTTCTCCAAATTCACTGCCACCCCGCAAATTAGCCATGGCATAAATTCCGCCTTGCTCAATCCAGACCCTCAGTGTGGAGCTGAAGGAAGGTGCTTCATTGACGCCGAAGCCTCCATAACCGTAGAGAAGAGCGGGATTGTTTCCATCGAGCGCTAATGATTTGAGTTTGATAATATTGACCGGTATTCGGGTGCCATCTTTGGAAATGGCATATTCCCGGCGAACCTCGCAATCTGAAAAATCCACTGGACTGCTGAATGATATGGCCATACGCTCGGTTTCATTTTTGTGAGGATTATACCTAAACCAGCTGCGTGGTACAAGATAAGAGGAGGTATTAAATAAAATGTCATCACCTTCTAAAGGTGTGATATCGTGAATGCTGGCCAACGGTAATAATGCGGGTCCTTCGATCTGCTTTCCCTGGTAATCATAAGTACG
>MESS01000016.1:13019-15695 GCA_001771055.1 Caldithrix sp. RBG_13_44_9 | reverse complement strand
GAACAGATTGAACCTTCTATTTCCGGAACCAGTGTTCGGGAATTTTTCAGGATCGGCTGAGACAGCGGCAGTTGAAGTATCTTTCCCATAGGAGCATTCTGACGGGAGATCAGAATGAGTGAATTTTCCGGAGCGAACATGACCTCGACCACCTCATCTTCATAAGTAGTCAGCTGAGTCCATTTTCCTTTCTGGTCAACAAGATAATGAGCGAAGGTTCCCCCATCGCCATACTGGGTACTAACCAGTAAAATACCGCTGGTTTTATCCAGATCCAGCCTGATCTCCACAATCCCGGGAAAGTCTTTCCCGATGATATAGCGATCCTGTTCTAACGGAGTACCCAATTGGTGAAACCAGACCTGCTGGAAAAAATTTTCATCTCCGGCCGGACGTTCACCCTTCCGGGGATAACGGGTATAATAAAATCCCAGACCATCAGTCGTCCAGGCCACATCACCTCCGGCCGTACCTTTGTTCACTCCCTGGATGATTTTAAAGACTTTTTTACCGCTGGCGGTTTCTAGAATATAAAGATCCCCGCTTTCTGAGCCGCCTGCTGATAAAGATACTGCTACCAGATTTCCCTCTGGAGAGGGTTCGTACCAGTCGATTGAAGTGCTGTGAGTGGAGTCGAAGGTGTTCAGATCGAGGACTATTTGTTCAGAAGCTGGATCTGCAGTTGAGTCCAGGCAGACCAGAAGAGGTTGATTGAGATCGGGTTGACTTTTCATCGCAAAGAGTTTTCCATTGATCCAGTGCAGATCATAATAACTGGCAGAAAAATTCCGGTATATCTGGCTGATGCGATCTTCGATTGTCTGGCGAAACGGCAGGTGATCTAAATAGTGACGTGCGTGGGTATTTTGTTGATCACTCCAGCTCTGGACCTGCGGATCATTCCAGTTTTCCAGCCAGCGGTAGGGATCGGCCACTATTACCCCGTGCAGGGTGTCCTGGATGCTTTCCGTCCGGGCAGTGATAGGTTCGGTCTTTCTGACGCAGGATATGGAAATGAGCAAAAAAATAATCAGGATAAAGACTGGATAAATTTTATGAATCGATTTCTTTTGAACCATATGGCACTCTTTTTTTTGGATTGGACTATAGCTATTTTGCCAAAGATTATTTCCAGCAAATGACCGAGTTTATTTTAATATCGCATCTATTTCAGACAACTCATCCGAAGTAAAATGCAAGTTTTTCAAGGCTGTCACGTTTTCGTTGATCTGTTCCACCCGACTGGCTCCCACCAGTACCGAGGTCATTCCCTGCAGCCGCAGGATCCAGGAAACGGCCATCTGTGCCAGGCTTTGTCCCCGCCGTTGAGCCAGGGCATTGAGTTTACGGACTTTATTTATTTTAACTTCTGTTACCTCCTGAGCCGTTAAATAGGTACCCTTCTTTCCTGCCCGGGAGTCTTTTGGAATTCCCTTTAGATAGCGGTTGGTTAACAATCCCTGCGCTAACGGGGAAAACACAATACAGCCAATTCCCTCTTCCTGCAGTGTGTTCATCAGCTCTCCCTCAATCCAGCGGTCGAACATATTATAGATTGGCTGGTGAATCAGGCAGGGTGTTCCCAGTTCACGCAAAATACTGGAAGCACGCCAGGTAAGTTCGGCATTATAGGCCGAGATACCGGCATATAGCGCTTTTCCCTGGTGTACGGCCTGAGCCAGTGCACCCATGGTTTCTTCCAGCGGAGTTTCGGGATCCGGCCGGTGGTGGTAGAAGATATCCACATACTCCAGTCCCATACGTTTCAGGCTTTGATCCAGGCTGGCCAGTAGGTATTTCCGGGAACCCCAGTCCCCGTATGGTCCCGGCCACATGTCCCATCCGGCTTTGGTGGAAATCACCAGTTCATCACGATAATTACCCAGCTCTTTTTTTAAGATTTTTCCAAAGGTTACTTCGGCTGAACCATAGGGCGGGCCGTAATTATTAGCCAGATCAAAATGAGTGATACCAAGATCGAAAGCACGATAAACCATGGCCTGAGCATTTTCGAAAACATCCACTCCACCAAAATTGTGCCACAATCCCAGGGAGATCGCCGGGAGTTTCACTCCGCTGCGTCCGCAACGATTATAGATCATGTTCTCATAACGATTTGCTGCAGGAAATATTTTCATTTTCATCTCCAAAATAATATTTTCTTCGCGCCTATATACCTCTATAACTTTATACCGTATACCTTCTACTCCGCTTCCGTCTCCCTTTTTTCTACTGTCTCCCCCCGACTCCCCTCCTTGCTCAGCCATTCATTCCACCCATTTTGAATTTCCGAATAATCCCATCCTAAAAGATAATATAGAGACCGTTCGCTGTAATTTTGCCCGACATGACTGATCCGGTTGGCCACCTGCAGCAGTTTTTCTGAACCGAATGTTTCCACCAAATAGGCGATAAGACTTAATGAAAGTTTTTCTGCCTGTGCCTGTAATGGTCTGTTTTTGTAATTGGTAAGCTGTTTATTGAGGCTGTAGAATTTGATCTTTTTCTTATTTCGGCTCAACCAGATGTCTCTGGCAATCGATTGCAGATGCCTGATATCTTCCTGCAGGACAGTCTGATGGAAAGAATTTTCGGAAGGTAACAAACTCTGATATTTTGAATAACAACGGCCGGCCCATTGAGCAAACCCTTCGTCGAACCAGCGGCAGGCCGAAT
>MESS01000016.1:12828-12985 GCA_001771055.1 Caldithrix sp. RBG_13_44_9 | reverse complement strand
TCGTCTGTTGAAAAATATCCGATCTTTTTACTCAGATCGTCCATGATAGAATTTAACCGGTTAAATATTTTCAGGACCTGCTTTAATCCCAGGCTGTCTGCTATCAGATACTGGATATGATTCCCCTGTAATCTAAAATAGTTTTTCCTGGCGGCTA
>MESS01000016.1:12567-12726 GCA_001771055.1 Caldithrix sp. RBG_13_44_9 | reverse complement strand
TCATTCTCAGGTTATGGTTAGCAAAAATCACTGCCTTGTTTAGATGCAGCAATTTACCGCCTATCAGCGGATGTAAACTGATCAAATAAGCTGAGAATCCGATCTCATTCAGATTATTAATCAGGATCTGCAATTGACTCCCTCTTTGCAATTCTAGCA
>MESS01000016.1:6505-12520 GCA_001771055.1 Caldithrix sp. RBG_13_44_9 | reverse complement strand
AAAGCTAGAAAATTTAAATACTCCCCGGGTTGATCGGATTCAATCACTCGAATATATAAAGATTCTTCAGCTGCGGCTGATAAAAAGGGATAGGGAGAACTCGCGGTTTGCTGATAAAGTTTTAGCCAGTTGGTATCGGGAGTACTTTCGGTTTGCCCGGTTACCCCGGCTGACGTATTGCTTTCCGGGAAGATGATCATGAAAAAAAATAACAGCAGGGTAAATTGAATTTTCATGGAATGAAGTATAGAAATGTTTACCGCCAAAAGTCAATTGATATTACTAAATCAGTTGAGCGCTTGAGTACCGAAAGATAAAAAACCGGGTGGTCATTTGACAGTCATTGGCGAGATTTTGAAAGTAAAAGCAGGAACGCTAACGGGCAGAAGTCTCAATACCATTTAAATATTTTCAGACCAGTTGAGAAAAAGAGTATTCCGACTGCCGCCAGGACCATCGATGGCAAATAAATTTCGCCGATACCGGTACCTTCGATAAAGATGCTGCGAATTCCATCGGCCAGCATGGTGAGAGGAAGTTTTTGAATGAATGGGATGCTCCAGTCTGGAAAATTATGATAGCTGAAAAAAATTCCGGACAGAACCATCATAGGTAATACCACGGCATTAATCAGTCCGTTGCCAATTTCGGTATTGCCCGTACGGCAGGAAACCAGTATGGCAATTCCGGAAAAAGCAATATTTCCGGTAAGGAACATGGCGGCCAGTGCCAGAATATTGCCCTGAATGGAGATATCAAAAAACAACCAGGCAAACAAAAAGAGCAGAGCAGCCTCCAATAGGTTCATCACGGCACGGACGGTAATCAGAGAAATCAGAAACCAGGATTTTTTCATGGGAGTGGCAATCATTCGCCGTAATAATTTTTTCGATCTTTTATCGATAATTCCGTAACTGATCCCCCACAGGCAGGACATCATGATGCCCATAGCAATGAGACCTGGTATGAGAAAATCAATGTAGCGGGTTCCAGTCAGCGTCAGGGGGGCAATTTCCTCATCAGTCCTGGTGATGGATTCCGGCAGTGAATTAAACTGTTTGGAAAGCTGCAGATAAAGCAGTTGTGCTTCCGGTTTGAGAGGGTCAAAATGATATGTGATGTTTCCGCCAACCAGTTCCAGGATTAAATCGATATTCCCCCGTTTTAGCAAAATCATGGCGCTTTCCCAATCAGTGGGAGTGAACCGGAAGATGACATTACCGGTTTTTTCATTGACCAGATTGAATTCATATCTGGAAGGTGATTGATCTCCGGCGGGCACGATCTTGCCTTGCTGCTTAAATAACCGGTCTATTGCTGTTAATTGAGTCGTGGTATTGCCTGCCTGATCGATCACAGCTATGGTCCGGATCTGATCACCTTTTTTAGTGAAGGCAACGCCTAATCCCAGCGCCATCAGGATCGGAAAGACAATCCCCCAGAAGATCACTCCCGGTTCGCGGATAATCTCTTTAAAATGAGTCACGATCAGCTGAACGAGTTGGAGGTCATTTTTCATCTGCATCTTCCAATTTTCTGCCGGTGAGTGCAATAAATAGATCGTTTAAAGTCTGACGCCGGCACTCCAGATTCAGGAGGCGGAGATTATTTTGTTGAAGATAGCTGAAGAATAAAGGCAGTTCCTGCTCGATGTTTTTCAGCAGCAGCGTTCCTTTTGCCTGCTGCTGGTCCCATTGGAATTGCAGGTACTGATCCGCTGGCAGCAGCGTTAAAGGCGCCTGTTCACTCCGCAGTGTGAACTCTATGGTTTTATCCTGATCTTTTTTTGAGAGTAATTGTTGCAGCGTTCCCTCCTGCAGGATTTGTCCTTTGTGAATCAGGATGATGTAATCACATAAAAATTCTGCTTCTTCCATATAATGGGTAGTCAATATCAGCGAAGTTTTTCTTTCCTCCCGCAATTTCATAAGAATATTCCAGATATCTCTGCGGGCTGTAGGATCAAGTCCGGTAGTAGGTTCATCTAAAAGCAGAATCTGCGGCTGATTGAGCAGAGCTATTCCTAACGCCAGGCGCTGCCTCTGGCCGCCCGATAGATTTACTACATAGGCCTCACGTTTTTCCTCCAGGCCGCTCAATTCTATGATCTCATCAATGCGTCGAAGCGGTAAACAGTAAAAGCTGGCAAAAAGCCGGAGTGTTTCCTGGACGGTTAACTTGTCAATGAAACGGGTTTCCTGTAAAGAGATGCCAATTACTTTATGAATCTCTTGTTGATGCCCCTGCCAGTGCTTTCCGTTGATCAGAATCCTCCCGGCATCCGGTTCCTGGATTCCTTCAATCATCTCAACCAGGGTGGTTTTCCCGGCCCCGTTTGGACCCAGCAGACCGACAAATTCACCGCGATGAATGGTCAAACTCACTTCTTTCACCGCTTGAACGGTCTTGAAGGATTTCGAAACACCATTCACTTCAATTGCTACTTCATTTTTTCGGAGTGGAGTATCCACGCAATTTTTCTCCAGTGATCAAGGCCTTAATATACAGGGTAAAAATCAAAAATGGGAAAGGAAAATCAGACCGTTCCACCCAGAAATTTTTACAGATCGGGATGGTTTAAAAAGTGGTCGTCTAAGAATCGTTATTCATTCTTCAATCACAGCCTGGGCCATGGCTTCGATATTGGCGGGCGGGATATCCGGTAAGATCGCCTCATGGCTGGGACTTACAATCAACCTTGGACCTAGGATTTCCTTGAGCCGTTTCACTTCTTTTTTGATTTCCAGTGGAGTGGAATGAATGAGCAATTCCTGGGTATCTACACCTCCGACAAAAGCGATTTTGCCCTGGAAATGGGCGGCTAAATTTTTGGCCTGCATATTGGCAGCCCTGGCCTGCAGGGGATGCAGGGCATCCACTCCCAGCTCGATCAGACGGGGAATAATTTTGAAAATGGAGCCGCAGGAATGCAACAGTACCTGCTTACGGTATTTTTTAGCCAGGTCGATCAATTGTTTGAAATAGGGAAAGATGAATTCGTCCAGCATTTCCGGGCTGATCAGCAGATCCAGCTGGGTACCGAAATCATTTCCGAAGAAGAAGCCGTCAATCAGATCTCCGGCCTGGGTAAACAACCGCTGGTTGGCCTCCAGATAAAAGGCCATGATCTGGCGGGTAATGGCATGAACCACCTCCGGATGAGTGTACATCTTTAAAAAATAGTTATCCATTCCCAGGAAATCCGCCACATCGTGGAAAAAGGGACACCAGAACCCGCTGGCCCGATAGACATCCCCGCTGGTCCTCAGGCGATTCAGGATATCAGAAAAATCCAGGTAATCCGGATCCGGCCAGTCGAATTCCTCTACCTGCCGCACATCCTCGCAGTCCGAAAAATAGCCGCCGATACTCAATTCTTTCCCTTTACGCTGAACATCGAAGATCGGCTTTCCGGACGGGTGACGGTAGGCAGTTGATGGTTCAATCCAGCGGAAATCGTCCTGCAGAAGCCGGCGAAGTTCTTCTTCTTGAGAGGTGTGAAAATAATGGTGCAGGCCTGGCCAGCTGTCAGGATGCGGATTCCCCAGCCAGAATCCGCAACGGTCTGCCGGCTGACCGGCGATGATTGCTCTGATTCGTTCCCTGTTTTTCATAGTTGCAGCCAGTCGAAAAGTGGTTGATTCTTTTGTTTCGGTACTTATTTTTTACCGACTGAATATTAAACTCAATCTTATTTTTTCCGCAAATGAAATTTCAGATTCATCTGAACTGAACCGATGATGAGTAACAGGTGAACGAATTTTGCGGATTCAATAATTTTTTACGGTTGTATTGTTCATTTTTTTTTATATCTTTTCCTGTTCATCGCATTACCGGAAATTTTTTGATTAAGGATCTCTGTTATTGGTATGCAAGAAATGATCGACATCCATTGCCACCTCATCCCGGAATTTGATGATGGTCCCAAGAGTTATGATGAATCTTTGGAAATGCTCAGGCAGGCGGCGGATCAGGGTATCCGGCAGGTTTTTGCAACTTCTCATTTTAATGAGTGGATCCCGGCTCAGATCGAAACCGAGTATTTTTCCAAACTGGCCGAATTGCGGGAAAAGACGGCGGCCAAAAATATTCAGGTAACCATTCATTCCGGTGCTGAAATTTTCTATCACCATTATGTGGAGAATACCGTAAAGACTGGCAAGGTCACTACCCTGGGAAACTGGGGTCAGTATGTGCTTATTGAGTTCCCGATGTTCCAGATGCCGGAAGGTGCCGAAGATGTTCTTTTCCGGTTGACAGCCGAAAAATATATCCCGGTAATCGCTCACCCGGAACGGTATGCGGTGATCATCGATCGTCCGCGCCGGATAGAAAATTTTATCAAATTCGGCGGGATCCTGCAGCTGAATGGCGGTAGCGTGCTGGGACACTTTGGCAAAGACATTCAGAAGCTGGCGCTTTTACTGCTGGAAAACCAGTGGATCCATTTTATCGCCTCTGATGCCCACGCTCCCAACGGCCGTACCTTTATCCTCAGGAAAGTATATGAACAGCTGAAGGAAAAACTTCCGGAAGAATATTTGCAGAATATTTTATTCAACCATCAGAAACAAATCATTGACCGGCTGATCCTGGAACCGGTCAAATTACCGGAAGAGGATGAAAAATCCGGACTCTTCCAGCAGATTAAACGGCGCTTTAAACCTTCCAATTAATGCCTGAAGCATACCTACCCTGGAGGATTCCATGTATGATGTGATTCCCACTCGTGAAATTTACTGGAATATATCCGGTATCGTTTGGATATACGCCCTGTTGCTGCTGGTGATGATCCCTTTCTGCTGGCAAATCTACCAGCGCCTACGGTTGTGGCGGATCGGCCGGTCAGAAGTACGCTGGGATCAGCCCGGGAAAAGGTTCCGGCTGGTCCTGCTATATGCCCTGGGACAGGGGCGGGTGATCCGGAAAAGATATCCCGGTGTGATGCACCTTTGTCTGTATTCGGGATTTGTGATTCTCTTTATCGGGACGGTGCTGATTTTTATCCAGGCGGATATCACTGAACCGCTTTTCTCCTGGCGTTTCCTGCAATCCACTTTCTACCTGTATTACTCACTGACCCTGGATGTTTTCGGGATAATAGCTCTTTTTGGGATTTTTCTGGCTATTTACCGCCGGATATTGCTCCGGCCGATCAATCTAAAAAATAAACCGGATGATGCGATCATTCTGGGATTATTTTTCATCATTGCGCTCACCGGATTTTTGATTGAGGGATTACGGATCGGGGTTACCCAACCCGCCTGGGAAATCTGGTCCCCAATCGGTTATGGTCTGGCGTTATTTTTTCATTCGATCGGTCTGAAGCCCGGGCAAATGCAATATTTGCATACCAATTTTTGGTGGTTTCATCTGGTGATCTCGCTGGGATTTATTGCTTATTTACCTTATTCAAAACTTTTTCATATTTTTACCACTCCGCTCAATATCTTCTTTCAGTCCCTGCAGCCTAAAGGTCAGCTGGCTAAAATGGCACTGGAAGATGCCGACCATTTTGGGGCCTCAAAAATCAATCACTTTTCCTGGAAAGAGCTGCTGGATCTGGATTCCTGCACCGAATGCGGGCGCTGCTCTGATGTCTGCCCGGCTACCCTCACCCAAAAGCCGCTCTCACCAATGAAAGTGATTTTAGATCTAAAGGATCATCTGACCACGGCCGGTCCCGGTCTGCTTAAACCGAACAAAGCAGGGCAGCCGGAAACCAGCAGGATGGTGGGTGAAGTGATATCTGAGGAAGAATTGTGGGGCTGCACCACTTGCCGCGCCTGCCAGTTTACCTGTCCGGTTTATATCGAACACATTCCCAAGATCGTAGAAATGCGACGGCACCTGGTACTGGAAGAAAGCCGCTTTCCGGCAGAAGTGGTGAATACCTTCCGTAATCTGGAGAACAATGGGAATCCCTGGGGAATTTCCCCCGAAGACCGCGAGAAATGGAGTGAAGGACTGCCGGTGCCGAAGATGCGGGAGGTGCAGGGAGAAGTGGATTTTCTC
>MESS01000016.1:4941-6492 GCA_001771055.1 Caldithrix sp. RBG_13_44_9 | reverse complement strand
ACCATCAATCGTTATAGATTTAAAAAAATCCTTACCAGCTGTCCTCATTGTTTCAACACTTTAGCCAATGAGTATCCGCAGTTTGGCGGCAATTATCAGGTAATGCATCACAGCCAGCTGCTGGCAGAAATGCTGCAAAGCGGGAAACTCCGGCTAAAGAAACCAGTTTCCCGGACGGTGACGTATCATGATTCCTGTTATCTGGGGAGGCATAATGATATCTATGATGCTCCCCGCCAGGTTTTAAAAAATATCTCCGGGGTAAAACTCAAGGAGATGCCCCGGCAGCGGGAAAACGGATTATGCTGCGGTGCCGGAGGCGGCCGGATGTGGATGGAGGAAAAGCACCCTAAAGTGAATCACAACCGGATTGAGGAAGCAGCCGCTCTCAATCCGGACTTGATTGGCACGGCCTGTCCATTCTGTGCCACTATGCTCGGGGATGCCATTAACGAAACCGGGAGGCAGGAAAAAATCCAGAGCAAGGATTTAGCGTTATTGATTCTGGAGGCATTGGAAATTCCTGAATAGTCTACTGCTAACCAGTTCATTTTTTAGTTAAAAGCAAATGGGACAGGTTCCCGCCACCATTTGAGATCCTTTATGGTCAGAATAATCTTTTGTTAGCTATTTTTATCCAATCTGTAGTCTCCGACCTTTAGGTCGGTGCATATGATTTAAAGAAAGTTTTTCTCAGCGTGCTCAGCGCCTCTGCGGGAGATAAAAAAATGTTCTCGCGCAGAGCCGCAGAGGGGCGGAAAGAAAGCAGAAAGCAGAAAAGCAGTCGGCCTATCATCATCCCTGATGCCAGACAGGCAGTCTGCAGTTGGCAAAAAAAAAGAATACAAGATAACAAGATACCAGAAGACAAGAAATGAACTATTACGTTGACTATCCAAGCAATTTTTTAATTCCTTTAATTCATGGACTAATTTAGTTTATTTCGTTGGAGAAGAAACAATCTCTGTCCCGTAGTCCCGTAGGGACAATTGACAATAACCCAGCCATTTATGGCTGGGGGTAAAACCCACCATCTCAAAAAAAGCGTCCCGTAGGGACGCCTGAACTAGTTTTCGACCTTTAGGTTGGTGTATATGGTTTAAAGAAAGTTTTTCTCAGCGTGCTCAGCGCCTCTGCGGGAGAATAAAAAAAATCTCACTCTTTTTGAAAAATCCAAATTTTATTTCTCAAAAGGTCATTCGCACCCAAAATATTCCGGTCGGCATATTGCAAATGGTGTCTAAATGAAGTATATTTTCACGTTTTAATAAACGTAACAATTTAAGCAAAATGTCCTGGATCAAACCATTAACTATCGGGTCTCTGACAACGGCCCATAACCTGGTGCTGGCACCGCTGGCCGGGATTTCCAATTATCCCTTCCGGCAGATCTGCCGGGACTTCGGCGCAAATCTTACCTTCAGTGAAATGGTAAGCGTGGATGGATTGCTTTATAATAATACCAAGACCCGGAAGCTACTTCAGATCTATCCGCATGAGCATCCGATCGGTTTTCAATTTTTTGGAAGTGATCCGGAAATTTTCAAGAAA
>MESS01000016.1:2935-4934 GCA_001771055.1 Caldithrix sp. RBG_13_44_9 | reverse complement strand
CAGAGATTGAAACCCTGAACCCTGATCTCATCGATTTGAATTTTGGCTGTCCGGTGCGCAAGGTGGTCAGCCGGGGAGCAGGAGCAGCGCTGTTAACTGATATTGCTGCCCTGCAGAAAATCGTGGAAGCAGTTAAAACCGCGACCCGAATACCGGTCACTGCGAAAATCAGGTTAGGCTGGGATGCGAATTCCATTGTGGTGGTCGAAGCAGCCCAGGCCATAGAAACCGGCGGTGCGGATGCCATCACCGTTCATGCCCGAACCCGCAGCCAGGGATATTCCGGTAAGGCCAGCTGGGAGCACATTGCCCGGGTGAAGGAGCTGTGCCGGATTCCGGTGATCGGCAACGGGGATGTATTCGATGGTCCCTCGGCCGCTCAAATGTTCCAAAGCACCAGGGTGGACGGGATCATGATTGCCCGTGGTGCCCTGGGCCAGCCCTGGATTTTCCGTCACATTTTACATTATCTTCATGAGGGGCAGGTAACACCTGCACCCACGGTGGATGAGAGGATCCAGATATTGCAGAAACATTACCGGCTGGAAGTGACCGAAGTGGGGGAGACAGTAGCGCTGTCGCAAATGCGCAAGAATTTTGTCTGGTATACGCGTGGTCTTCCACATTCGGCACATTTGCGGGATCAAATTTTTCATGCCGGTGATTATCAGCAAATCGAAGAAATTTTTTCTGCCTACTTGAAACTGGTCCGGCCCATGGAGGTTCAATCCTTTACGGTTTGAAATTTTAGTCATCCCGGACTCAATATTTGATATCTGATTGTCGACAATAGAAAATATTCTAATTTTCAAGTCAAATATTCAGGGATAAGGTTCCATGGAAAATATTAAACGAAAGATTTACCGAGAATTTAAAGTTATCGATTCAACGGAAAGGACAGAAATGGAGACCAGCGGCGGAAAACGGCCCATTCTTTATGTCTCGGATTTTTCTTTTTCTCCTCCAACGGATGTCTATGAATCTCAACATGCCGTGTTCGTGGTGATGGAGATCGCGGGCCTATCCCAGCAGAATCTGGGTATCAGTTACCGGGAGGGTTACCTGGTCATTGAAGGGGAAAGGAAAGAACCCAAGACCGCCAAAGAGATAAAAGTGACCAAATATCACAAGAAAGAGATAGATTACGGTCCATTCCTGGTAAAGATCAAGATGAATACCCGGATTGATAAGGAAAAGATCGCGGCGGATTATAAGGACGGAATGCTCCTGGTAACCCTGCCGAAAAATGTCAGCCGGATGGTGCAGAAAGATCTGGAAATACCAATTACTATTAAATGAATAGAATGATATCATGCTAGAAACAATTTTTCAGAAAAGGTTGTGAACTGATGACCAGGATAAACATGGGTGTGCACGAACTGCCGGATGAAGCTCTTTATATATTGCCGGTGAAAAATGTGGTGGTCTTTCCCAATGTCATTTTTCCGCTTTCTTTGGAAAATCCGGAATTAATTGAAGTGGTGAATGATGCGCTGGTGAAACAGCAGCCGATAGGAATTTTTACCGAGCTCGAACGTCAGGAAAAAATGACCCATATCTTCAAAGTGGGGACCAAGGCATCAATATTGAAAATGTTTCATATGCCGGATGGCAGTATCCGCCTGTTAGTCCAGGGGCTCGGCAGAGTCAAAATAACAAGAATGATCCAGAAGTCCCCGGTGATCATCGGGAAAATGAGTAGTCTGCCCACGGTGATAAAGGACCAGCTCTACTGCGAGGCCCAGACCCGTTCTATCAGGGCTTTGCTGAAAAAAATATCCAGTACTTCGCAGGCCATTCCAGCGGATTTTTATCAGACAGTGATTGCCCAGAAAAACACTGAAAAATTTGTCGATTCCCTGAGTGCTAATCTGGAGATCACAATGCGGGAACAGCAGCAGCTGCTGGAAGAATCAGTTCTCGATAAGCGGCTGGAAAAACTGCAGGAAATTCTAGATCGCGAAAATAAAATTATCGAAATCTCAGGTGAAATTCAGCG
>MESS01000016.1:1665-2857 GCA_001771055.1 Caldithrix sp. RBG_13_44_9 | reverse complement strand
GGGAGAAGTAGCCGAGGATGAGGAGGAAGACTGGGAAGAAGAGATCGAAGATCTCCGCAAACAGATCAAAAAAGCCGGAATGCCGGAAGAGGTGGAACGGGTTGCTCTTAAGGAATTGGAACGGCTGGATGATATGTCCCCCATGGCGGCAGAATACACCATTACCCGCACTTACCTTGACTGGTTCATCTCTTTACCCTGGAACAAGGAGACGATAGATAATATCGACCTCACCAATGCCAAGAAAATTTTAGATGAGGACCACTACGGATTGAATGATGTGAAGGACCGGATCTTGGAAGTATTAGCCATCCGGAAATTGAAAAAACAATCCAGAGGGCCCATCCTTTGTTTTGCCGGTCCGCCGGGAGTAGGTAAAACCAGCCTGGGACGTTCTATCGCCCGGGCCATGGGACGAAAATTTGTCCGCTTCAGTGTTGGGGGGATCCGGGATGAAGCCGAGATCCGCGGGCACCGCCGCACTTACATTGGAGCCATGCCCGGCCGGATCATTCAAATGATCAAGGAAGCCGGGACCACCAATCCCATCTTCATGCTGGATGAAATTGACAAGATCGGTTCGGATTTCCGGGGAGACCCGGCCTCGGCCTTGCTGGAGGCACTTGATCCCCAGCAGAATAATAACTTTGTGGATCATTACCTGGATGTCAAATTCGATCTTTCTAAAGTCCTGTTCATCACTACCTGCAACATGCTTTATAATATTCCTCCGGCTTTACTGGACCGGATGGAAGTGATAGAAATTCCGGGTTATATCACCGAAGAAAAAATTCAGATTGCCAGGCAATATCTTATTCCCCGTCAGCTGGAAGAGAATGGTCTGAAGAAGGAGCAGTTAAAATTCGAGAACGATGCTATTTCCCAGATCATCGGTCATTATACCGATGAAGCAGGAGTGAGAAACCTGGAACGGGAGTTAGCCCGTATCTGCCGTAAAGTGGCCCGCCGGATCGCGGAGGGTCAGGAAGAATGCAGCAGTATCCGGGTGGCGGATGTGACCCAGTATCTGGGACCGGAAAAAAATTACCAGGAGCTTGCAAATATTCAGGATGAAATTGGGATCGCTACCGGGCTGGCCTGGACCCAGGCAGGCGGAGAAATTCTGTTTATTGAATCTACTCTGATGAAAGGCGGCAAGAATCTGACCCTCACCGGACAGCTGGGGGAAGTG
>MESS01000016.1:306-1640 GCA_001771055.1 Caldithrix sp. RBG_13_44_9 | reverse complement strand
TGAGTTATCTCCGATCCCATGCCGGGCGTTTTAATATCGATCCCGAATTTTTTCAGCAGAATGATATTCATGTCCATGTTCCCTCCGGGTCGGTTCCCAAGGATGGCCCCTCTGCCGGTGTAACTATTGCTACATCTCTGCTTTCTCTGCTCAGCCAGCAGCCGGTGCGCTTTGATGTGGCCATGACCGGCGAAATTTCGCTGCGGGGGAGAATCTTACCGGTGGGAGGCATTAAAGAAAAAGTATTGGCAGCCCGCCGTGCCGGTATCAACACCGTGATCCTTCCAAAGCGGAATGAGAAAGATTTACTGGAGGTGCCGGAAAATCTCCGGAAAAAGATGAACTTTATTTTTGTCGATAAATTGAGCGAGGTTTTTGAAGTGGCTATCCGCAATGGTCAAGAAAAGGCAAAAAAAGCGCTCAAGACCGGGCGGATAAAGAAAAGACCATTCGAGCGTCCCACGCTTTAGAATCCCGTTTAACCGTGCAATCAGTTCAATGAGCGAGTGAAGTATGGATCTATGGAGGAGTGGCCATAATGTGTTGATTACCGGTGCCACCACCGGTATCGGCTATGAGTTGAGCCTTCTTTTTGCCAAACAACATTTCAATCTGATATTGGTTGCCAGGAATTCCGGGTTACTGCAGCAGCGGAAAGCGGAATTGGAAAAATCTTTTCCTGTACAGATAAAAACATTTCAACTAGATCTCACCGACCCTGATTCCGGTAAAAAACTGTTTGCTTCTCTGAAAGAAGAAAATATTCCGGTTGAAATTCTGGTGAACAACGCTGGCTTCGGATTGTTGGGTCCTTTTATCAAGACTGATCTGGAAAAAGAAATTCAGATGATTCAGTTGAATGAAATTGCTCCGGTTATTCTGAGTAAATTATTTCTGAAACAGCTACCGAAGGGAGTTCCTGGAAAAATTTTGAATGTTTCATCTACTGCCGCCTTCATCCCCGGTCCCTTGATGTCCGTTTATTATGCCAGCAAAGCTCAGTTGTTGTCCTTCGGCGAGGCCCTGGCTTATGAACTGGCCGGTACAGGGGTAACAGTGACCACCCTTTGTCCCGGCCCAACGGTCACTGAATTTCAGAGCCGGGCCGGTCAGCATGGCGTCAGGTTGTTGAAAACGCCGGTTATGAACGCGACCACTGTTGCCCGGAAAGGATTCAAGGGATTAATGAAAGGGAAGCGAGTGGTGGTTCCCGGAATTCTGAATAAGCTTTCCGTCGTCACCATGAAAGTGCTGCCTAAACGCTGGCTGCTGCCGGTAATAAAATACGTTCACCAGTAAGACGAATACTCATTTAAGATGATGAAAAACCCCGG
>MESS01000016.1:0-135 GCA_001771055.1 Caldithrix sp. RBG_13_44_9 | reverse complement strand
TGTGAAAGAATCCTGCCGGATCACTTTATATACCGATTCCAAATATATTGCCGACAGTGTCAATCTGAAATGGGTTTTTCAATGGCGAGAAAAAGGCTGGCGCCGGGGGAAACGGGAGAAAGCTCAGAATGTGGA
>MESS01000015.1:6371-6547 GCA_001771055.1 Caldithrix sp. RBG_13_44_9 | reverse complement strand
TTCTCCTTGATCATTTACCTGATGAGTCTTTTCCGTAAAAATACACAGGAATTATTTTCAATGAAAGCTGTTATTTCTCATGAAAATTAAAATTCTTATGGTATCGAAGGATTTCAACCAGAAAGAAACGGTTGAGAAAACGCCACAAATACCCTATATTTGAAAACAATCAAAGC
>MESS01000015.1:4271-6219 GCA_001771055.1 Caldithrix sp. RBG_13_44_9 | reverse complement strand
TATCCGATCCACCGGAAGCATTAAAAATTCTACAAGAACATAATTATATCGTTGAGGAACGGGAAGTTTTAGCCATTGACCTGCCTAATCATCAGGGGGCTTTGATGGAAATGACCATGAAGCTGGGCAATGCAAAAATCAATATCGAATATCTCTATGGTGCGTTAGAACCCAGGCAGAAGAAGGGAATTGTGATCCTGGAAGTTGACCAACCAGAGCTGGCTCTCAAACTATTTCAAGATAGATCAGTGTAAGCCGACCGGCTTATTCTTTCAATTCAAAGTTTGTACCCCAAATAAGATGAAAATACTTCATTTGAGGTATTTTATCATCTTCCTCCCTGTTACTTATTTATTGTTTTTCAATAAGTTAAGCCTTTGGCATCATATCTGTATATCTATAGAAATGATGTTAAACCATTTAATGAAGGAGGAAGATATGTCTCGTCTCTATTTGACAATTTCATTTCTGGTAATCTGGCTGCTGGTTTCGCTTGGGGTAGCGGCTGACCTGGCTGATGAAGAAAAAGTAATCAAAGTGAAAGAAAAAGCAAAATATTCGCTGGGAATTCTCATTACCGAAGTGGAAAAAGATCAGCTGGAAAAGTATCAATTAAAAGGCGGAGCCCGGATCATGGAAGTACTGGAGGATAGTGAGGCTGAACGGATCGGTCTGAAAAAAGATGATATCATCATCCGCTTTGCCGGTCAGGATATTAACAATCCATCCCAGATCAAATCCATCCTCAATGAGATGCAGGAAGAAGGTCAGGTAGAAATTATTATTTTAAGAGATGGTGACCGCAAAACTTTTCAGGCCAAAATGCTTCCGAAAAAAGGAGAAGATCTTTCAGTAAAGCTGGAAATGGATTCTCTGGATTTTTCCGGTCTTTCAGACCTGCCGCTTAAAATGATAAAAAGAATGCCGTATTTTTCAAGTAAAGGCGGATTTTTAGGCGTCCGTACTAAAAACCTGAATGCACAGTTGGAGGATTATTTTGAGGTGGGAAATGGGGTGCTGATTGAAGAGGTTATCAAAGATTCTCCGGCCGAAAAAGCCGGCCTGAAAGCCGGGGATGTGATCCTGGAAATCGAAAAAAGAAAGATTGAAGATTATGAGGATCTGGTCAGAACGGTAAATTATTATGATCCAGATGACACCATTTCCCTGAAATATTCCCGCAAGGGAAAGGTGAATTCCGTTTCCATCAAATTGGATAAAAAAGCTATCCATGAACACAACTTCGGTATGGGGTCTCACGGAGAGGAATTCCTGCACATTGAACCTCCGGTACCGCCAGAACTGCCGGATCTTGAGCATCACCTGGAAAAATTAAATGAATTCAAAGAGAAGGCGAAAGATATCAAGGTAGATTTAAAACTGTACTTGATTTAAAATCGTTCTAATTTTCCAAACTGAATCACACCTGCCTGGAATGTTCCCGGCGGGTGTGAAAACCAATTATATTTTAAAGTTTAAGCCGGTACAATATGCGGCAATTTTTTCAATGCAGGAAAATTTTCAGCACTCTGTTTAATTATAGATTTGTTTTAATGAGGATATTAAATTGCCATGGGTAATAAAAACCGTTTGGAGGTCATCTGAAGATCAGCATTAAAATTAAGTTCTTTATCATTCTTTCTCTCCTGATGGCACTGGTTTTAACAGCCCAGCTTTATCTGGGATACCGAGCTCAGAGAGAACTGGTGGATGAAATGCGCCGGTTATCCAACAACATCAATCAGGCGATTGATGCCCATTATGCCCAGGTTCTGGAAAAAATAGAATCAGATGAAGTTCTGCTCAAAATAAACCAGGCAATGCCGGATACGCTGCTGGTTCCTGCTCCACCGGCTCTTCCGGCGGAGAGCTTATATTTGAATGTAGCCCTGGGATTAAACAGCCTGGATGAGATTGAATACCGGCTTAAAAGGGATCTGGAGCGGAT
>MESS01000015.1:0-4253 GCA_001771055.1 Caldithrix sp. RBG_13_44_9 | reverse complement strand
TAAAATTTTGACTGAGAAAACCTGGCCCCAGGCGGATACTTTGTTGCAGCAACTGAAAAAAGAAGAATTGCGAAGATTATCAATGGATGCCTATGCCACCGAAGCTTTAGCCGCTCTAAAAAAGGATCCTGGATTGAGAACTCCGGTCGAAGCTCTGCCTCATCCGGATCTTCCCCCTTTTATTCCCTCCCTGAAAATTGAAACCATTGATATCGATGTTAATGGAAAATCAATCAGGAAAAAGGTGGTGATTCCTGTGCCGGCCAATATTCAGGTTCCCCCGGATCACTCTGACCATCCTGAAAAAGTGATGATCCGTTTTCCGGATTTTTCTATTCCCAGACAACCTAAAATGATCCGATACAACTACCACCTGGCTGGAATTGAGAATGCCCTCACTGCTTCACTGAATCGCAGTATTATAATTACCATTGGATTATTTGCGGTCTCGATGCTGGTGATATTACTGGTATCGCAGCGATTCCTGCGACCAATTGGAAAATTAAAGTCATCTTTCGAGAGGGTAGTGGCTGGTGACCTGGATATTTCTATTCCTGTCAAATCCGGAGATGAGATAGGTGGCTTAACCCTAGCTTTCAATCAAATGGTCAGCCAACTGCAGAAAAACCAGGAGAAGGAAAAACTTCTACAACAGAAGGAACGGCTAGCTTCGATGGGACAACTGGCAGCCGGAGTTGCCCATGAAATAAAAAATCCTCTAAATGCCATCCACCTGACCATTGAACATTTAAAGGATAAGTTTACTTCCCGGGATAAAACAGCTCAGAAATATATTTATACCATTCAAAGCGAAATCACCCGGTTAGATAAAATCGTTGACAATTTTTTAAATTTTATCCGCAGCGAAAACATGCAGAGAACGGACACCGATCTGCATGGATTGATCGGCAATGTACTTCAGCTGCTGCAGAAGGAGATAGAAACCTGTCTTATCATCACCGAAAAAAAATTTTCCGGTGAATTCTTTTGTTCGATCGATTCCGAAAGATTTAAAACCGTTTTGCTCAATTTATTTATTAATGCGATTCAGGCAATGCCTTCCGGAGGCAGGTTGACCATCTCCACGGATCCGATTAAACGGCAGATTATCATTGCCGATAACGGCTGCGGTATTCCGGCAGAACATCTTGACAAGATCTTCGACTTATTTTATACTACCAAGTCCAAAGGAACTGGCCTTGGCCTGGCGACATCTTATAAGATTGTCAAAGAGCATGGAGGAGATTTATCACTTCAAAGTGAAACTGGAAAAGGGACAACAGTGACTATTACCCTTTAACATAATGGAGAATGCAGTGAGTGTGAGATGAAGAAGAGCCATTTAGATTTGAAAATTCTGGTGATTGACGATGAAACCAGCCAGCGGGAAATTCTGTCAGATATTCTGAGTGATGTCGGCTTTACGGTGATAACCGCTGAAAATGGGGAGATGGGTTTAGAACTTCTTTTCCGGAATAACTGTCTTCTGGTATTAACCGATCTGAAAATGCCCGGGATGGACGGAATCGAGGTTTTAAAGAAATCCCTGCAGTTTGATCCGGAAATTCAGGTAATCCTGATGACTGCCTTTGGCAGTATTCCCAATGCAGTGAATGCCATCAAAGGCGGGGCTTACGATTATCTGACCAAACCTTTCAATAAAGCGGATTTATTACGGGTGATCCGGCGGGCGGCAGATAAAGTGCAATTGATTTTAGAAAATCGCCAGTTGAAAGAAGAGGTAGCCCAAAATTTTCAATACCATCAGCTGCTGGGAAATAGTCCGGCTATGCGGCAGGTTTTCCAGATCATTGACCGCATTAGGAATGTGGATGCCACGGTACTGATCACCGGCGAAAGCGGCACCGGTAAGGAACTGGTAGCTAAAGCCATTCATTTCAGCGGATCGCGTGGTAAAAATCCTTTTATTGCCGTTAATTGCGGTGCCATCCCAGAGACCCTGATTGAGAGTGAATTATTCGGTTATGCCCGCGGCGCATTCACCGGTGCAACCCGTAACCACGCCGGAAAATTTGAGCAGGCCCAGCACGGCACCATTTTTCTGGACGAGATTGGAGTGATGCCGCTTCCGCTGCAAATTAAACTTTTGCGGGTATTACAGGAGAAAAAGATTAACCGCCTGGGAAGCAATCTGGACATTGAACTGGATGTGCGCATCATTGCTGCTACCAATGAACAACTGGAAGAAAAAATCAGTGATGGGAAATTCCGTCTGGACCTGTTTCACCGCCTGAACATATTTTCCATCCATCTCCCACCGTTGCGCGAACGAATCAGTGATATTCCCTTATTAACCCGACATTTCATCCGGAAATTCTCCGAACGCTATCAACGACAGAATGTCCGTCTGATTCCTGCGGCCCTGAAAAAACTGGAGAGATATAGTTTTCCGGGAAACGTGCGGGAGTTGGAAAATATCATCGAAAAAACTATTTTATTAAATGATTCGCCGAACATCTCCGCTGAATCCCTGATGTTTGACGAAACGCAGCCTTCCAAAAAGACCAGTCTTTCTATGTCATCCACTCTTCCCCAGATGGAACAGGATATGATCATCGAAGCGCTGAAAGCCAGTCGGGGTTCAATTACTGCCGCGGCCAAGAAATTGGGAATTTCCTTTAAGACCCTGCAGTATCGGATTGGAAAATTTGGATTGGATAAAAGGGATTTCAAAAATTAAAACTCCGAACGACCCACTTATTAAATGTTTCCCTCAGCATCACAATAACAACTGTCGCTTTGAAATTTGTCCCATTCTTTCTTGAAAGACTGTAACTGCTCAAGATAATTCAGGATATTCTGCTGTCCCTGAATAATAGTACCTGAATCCTCCAGGGCAGGTAATTCCTGCCAGTTCGAATTTTCAGAGATACTGTTTTGCTGATCACTCAGAAGAATAATCTGGTGAGTGATCACCATCTCCTGCAAAATTTTCTGAATTTCCTGCATTTTCGTATCACCTGATCGCAGAAAGATTTTAATCATTGAATTGTCCAAAATTTTTTTCTCTTACCAGCAATCTGAAAATTTGTTTCCAGTTTTCTTATTTCTTTAGATCCTCGTTTAATAATGTGGAATTGATCTTTCGAGAGATAATTATGATTTTGAAAAATGATCATCCATTTATAACTTCTATATCTGTTTTAATAATGAAGGAGTGACGAATGAAGGTTGTTATTCTTGGCGGCGGCAGAGTTGGAAATGCGATGGCACTGGATCTGGCACAAGATCCCCAATTTAAAGTAACGGTGGCGGATAATGATTCCGGGAGACTATCACTTTTTCCGAAAGATTCCCAAATTTCTCTTATCTCGCAGGATCTGGTTGACAATCAAAAACTGCAAAAATTAGTAAAAAATTATGATATGGTTATTAATGCTTTGCCTGGATTTATGGGATTTGCTGCCTTTCAGAACGTGATTACTGCAGGAGTAGATATAGTGGATATTGCATTTTTTCCAGAAGATCCTTTCGTTCTGCAGGAATTGGCGGTCAGGAATAACGTATCTGCCCTGATGGATTGCGGGGTGGCACCCGGGATGAGTAATTTACTGCTAGGGTATGCTGCCTCGCGCTTGGAGGAAATCAGCGACGTCAAAATCTATGTTGGCGGGCTTCCCCGGGTAAGGGAATGGCCCTACGAATATAAAGCAGTTTTTTCACCGATTGATGTGATCGAGGAGTATACCCGACCAGCCCGCTATCTCCGGTTTGGACAGGTGGTGACCGAACCTGCTCTCAGCGGACGGGAATTTCTTGATTTTAAAGAAGTGGGCACCCTCGAAGCCTTTAATACTGACGGACTTCGCACCCTTTTGAAAACCATCTCCTGTCCCAATATGATTGAAAAGACCATGCGTTATCCCGGGCACGTAGAAAAAATTATGCTGCTGCGGGAAACCGGTTTTTTTGAGCAGACCCCACTGGAAATTAACGGGATTAAAATCCGCCCCCTTGATTTGACTGCCCGGTTGCTGTTCCCGATGTGGGAAATGAAACCCGGGGATGAAGATGTCACCGTTATGCGGATTATTATTGAAGGACGAAAAGCTGAAAAAAATATCCGCTATGAATATGATTTAGTGGACCGGTTTGATCCCATCAAAAGGACTACTTCCATGGCACGTACTACCGGTTACACCGCTACCATGGTAATCCGCTTGCTGGCTGCCGGATTGTGGAAGGAGAAGGGAGTGTTCTCTCCGGAATTTCTGGGCCGGAAGAAAGAATGC
>MESS01000014.1:14599-14741 GCA_001771055.1 Caldithrix sp. RBG_13_44_9 | reverse complement strand
GGTGGTACGAATGACCCCTATACGGACTGGATCTATTTTTATATACCTGATGATCAAACTCCTGGTCAGGCCGGCTACGATGCGGTAGTTGCTGATGGTTTTAACTCTGGTTATACTGATGAAGCACTCGCCAGATTAGTTT
>MESS01000014.1:13455-14426 GCA_001771055.1 Caldithrix sp. RBG_13_44_9 | reverse complement strand
CAAGATGTGGTGGATCTGATCACGGTGTATCCCAATCCTTACTATGCTTTCAATGAGCAGGAACCGGATCGTTTCACCCGCTTCATTACTTTTTATCATTTGCCGCCGGTCACTTCTACGCCTGGAAATCCATTTGCTACTAAGACCACCATTCGGATATTCGACTTGGGTGGCTCGCTGGTGCGAAAACTGGAAAAGACCGACAATTCGCAATTCCTGCAATGGGACCTGCGAAATGGCTCAGATTTACCGGTAGCCAGTGGTGTTTACATTGCTCATATTGATATGCCGGATATTGGTGCAGAGAAAGTGCTCAAGATCTTCATTATTCAACCGGCACAAATTCTCAGATACTATTAATAGTAATCATCTGAAGAAGACAACTAAGAATAGAAGGAGTAAGCAATGACCAATAGAAGAATTTTACACTTTACCATCTGGCTAACGTTGGTACTTTTTGCTGCCCTGTCAGCTGTCTATGCGGGTGATGCGGCCCGGGTAGGAACGGCGGCAGGTACCCAGCTGCTCGTGCCAGTTGGTGCCAGAGATCTTGCCATGGGTGGATCCAATGTTGCCAACACTAATGGTGTTGATGCGATCTACTGGAATCCCGCCGGTTTAGCCAGCATGAAATCGCTCGCTACTGGGGTAGTTTCCACCATGCAGATTTTTAATGACATCCGGGTAAATTATTTAGGATTGGGCTTTAAAGCCGGAAAATTGGGTGTTTTAGGTGTATCCATTAAAAGTATGAATTTCGGAGATATCAAAGAAACTACGGTTACTGATCCGGATGGTCTCTCCGGCCGTACTTTTTCACCCACTTTTGCGACTGCTGGTCTGACCTATGCCCGGATGCTCACCGACCGGATTCAGGTTGGATTCAACGGAAAACTGATTTACGAAAGTATTCCCAGAGCCAGTGCCAATGCTTTTGCCTTCGATATCGGCTTGCAGTATCACGATCTGGG
>MESS01000014.1:9678-13282 GCA_001771055.1 Caldithrix sp. RBG_13_44_9 | reverse complement strand
CATTCACTACCAATTGAATGAGGTGGATTTCGGATTCGATTACAGTTACCGGAATTCCCAGTACTTCGATGGAAACAATCTGTTCTCCCTGACCTTCGGGTTCTAAACGGGTGAATAGAATCGTTTTCTGAGATCTATGACGGTCGGCATCAGTAACACATAAACGGTGCCGACCGTTTTAATTTTGGGAGGTCTAAGGGAAAGTGCTTATATAGCAGAAACTTCTGAAAATTTTTCGTTATCATCTCATAACCAGGAGTGACATGATAAAGCAATCTGAAATTTATCCAGGCCTGCCTGACTGCCATATCCAACAACGCTATCTATATGCGCCACGGCAGGCAGGGATTTCACGCCAGTCCGGCAGGACCTATACGGATTTATTTACCTGGTTGGCCGTCCTGACGGGTCTGTCCGGTGCCAGACGGGAATTTACACGAATGAATTAGATTTTTTATTTCGTTACGAATGCGTCAACTTTATGACAAACAATTTATCCGGCTTAAGACGGAAACAATCTCATATTAATATTGTTTCAATCAGATTACTTCCGTCAGTAGCCCTGCCTGCAGCAGGCAGACGGACAAGTCTACTTCTAAGGTGGGATCGGAATGATTATCTGGACTATTTTTTAGAAGTCTCCGTATATTGAATTTTTATTACCTTTACTAAAATGAAAATATTATTGAATAAATTTGTTATCTTTGAGATGTCATATTGGAGATCTGATTATGAAATTTCTAACCTTATTTGGGATTTTCATTTTTGTACTTAATGTACTGGGTGAGGATAATCCCCAGAAAGTCTCTCCTAAATTTTCCATGGATTTTGGACGCTTCCGCTATGATACTACTTCGATCTATCTGGAAATCTACTATGAGGTTTTTCCCGGGAATCTGGAATTCCAAACAACCGCTGAAGGACAGAAAACATCCTGCGAGTTGAAATTTGAACTGCTCAATTCACAAAATGACTCGCTGTTGGCGCAGGATATTATCAAGGTAGATTTTACTAAATTTACCGGCGATACCACCACAGAAGTGCCAGGAAAATTGGGGCTTTTAAAATTGGTTGTTCCCGAAGGGAAATATGAAGTTCAGTTGGCCAGCCCCTGTGATACAGTGAGCCAGGAAGTATCGGTTAGTCCCTTCAAAGGTAACCGGATTGCCATGAGTGATCTTCAGATATGTTCTAATATCATTACCGGTTTTAAAGAAAAGGATCATCCCTTCTACAAGAATACCATGAAAGTAATTCCTCATCCTGCCGCTATTTTTGGACAAAACCAGCCGCTGGTCTATTATTATGTAGAACTGTATAACCTGATTCTGCCGGCAGATGGTAATAATAAAAAGATATTAGTTCAAGCGGTTATCGCCGATGGAGAAGGAAAAGTACGACAGAAGAAAGAACACATTCGCACCCATCAGCATGAGTCGACCGTGGAACGCGGCATGTTCAACATTCAGAAATTGGAATCCGGCCTCTACACCCTGATATTTGCTGCCATGGATTCGGCCCAGGATATTTCGGTTTACCGGCGGCGAAATTTCTATGTTCACAATCCCAATATCATTGTTGTGAAATCGGAGGACGGGTTAGACCAGTCTTTAGTGGACGAGTTGGCAATACTCAGCGAATCACAGTTGGATGAGATGTTCGATCAGGCCCGCTACATCGCCACTTCTTCGGAAGTGAATGTGTATAAGGTATTAAATTCAGTGGAAAGCAAAAAAACTTTTCTGGTGAAATTCTGGAGCAGCCGTAATAAAGAAAATCCAGGAGTTAAAGATGAATATTTTAAGAGAGTGGAGTATGCCAATTTGAATTTCTCGCAGGTGGGGGTAGAGGGATGGAATACCGACATGGGGCGGGTTTATATTCTATACGGAGCACCATCTGAATACCAGCGCAATCCTGTGAATCCCGATGAAAATGCTTATGAGATCTGGCATTATCTGGAGCTGGAAGGGGGAGTGGAATTCGATTTTGTGGATATTAACGGCTATGGAATTTACCAGTTGGTAAATTCCACCAAACGCGGGGAGGTGCGGTTTGAGAACTGGATGCAGGAATATGTTTTACCCCGCTGACATTACCGACCTCCCGAAGGTTTTAATCCTTTGGGAGGTAAACCACGATATATTCTAATTTTTCATTGATTTCTAACATTCCATAGCCTAAATTTTTTCAGTTTAAAATTTTGCGGGTGTAACTCAGTTGGTAGAGTATCAGCTTCCCAAGCTGAGGGTCGCGGGTTCGAGTCCCGTCACCCGCTCATATGAGGAACCGTCCTACAATGTTGAGTGATAGTGATCACAGAATAAATCAAACCGTTCTCATAGTTTAACACAAATCATAATTTTTCGGAGGTGAATATGAATTACAAGTTGTTTTTTGTGCTGCTGTTATTAGTACCAGTATTGTTATACTCGCAGTATTTTGAGAAAACACCGACTGGTGGGGTGGTGGACTGGACCGAGCAGATGATCCGTGAGGTCGGTATTGGCGCCCCCAATCCTAATTTACCTATTGGTGCCCAGCGTGCCAGTGCCATTGAAGCCGCCAAGCGGGTGGCCCTCAGAAATTTACTGGAGCGGGTACAGGGTATGAATATCACATCGGAAGTAACTGTGGAGCAATATACCGTGACTAGTGATATTATTTATAACCGGGTGGAAGGTGCCGTGAAAAACTTCCGGGTGATTGATACCCGTTATAAAAGTGATGGAAGCGTGGAAGTGGAAGTTGAGGTTCCGCTTTCTGGTATTTTCGGTGCGGTGCTTACTGATATGGTTCCCACTGATCGTCCTCCTTATGGCTATGAAGGTGCTCCTTCTTCCGCGGTGTACACCGGTCTAATTATTGATGCCCGCGGTCTGGGATTGCGTCCGGCACTGGCTCCTAAAATTCTGGATCAAAATGGGATGGAAATTTATGGAACCGGTTCGGTGAGCCGTGATTATGCTTTGCAGATTGGAGTAGTAGGCTATGAGAAAGATTTGAATAAAGCGCGGGGAAATGAACGCGTCACCAATAATCCGGTAGTGGTTAAAGCGGTAGAAGTGACCGGAACTCATAAAACCGATGTGGTGATCCCCAGCCAGGATGCCAATATGATCCGGGCGGCAGCAGTAAATTTAAATTTCTTAGAGCAGTGCAAAGTAATGCTAATTCTTGATTGATAAATAAAAGAGGAGATCGAACAATGAAATGGAAATTATCTTTACTGCTTCTTTCTTTAGTTGTATTGATTTATTTCGTGGGATGCGGCGGCGGACAGAAGGCCCGGAAAGCTCAATCGGTAGTTGATACTCCGGAAATACACTATGACCGAGGTAAATCGCTGTTTGATCAGGAAAAATACAAAGATGCCATGTATGAATTCCAGCAGGCCAACAGCCTCAATCCCAAATTTGCTCCGGCCTTTGAAGGAATGGCCTGGATCAATCTGGAAGAGGGAAATCTGACAGCCGCTATGGAAAACGCCAATAAGGCTTTGGACCTGGACGGCAAATGGGTTCTGGCGAAAATTGTACGCGCTAAAGTAAAAGCCAAACAGGGTAAATATGAAGATGCCATCAATGAGGCCAAAGATGCCATC
>MESS01000014.1:9336-9672 GCA_001771055.1 Caldithrix sp. RBG_13_44_9 | reverse complement strand
GTACCCAAATCGACCGTGCCGGATAAAAAACGCGCTACCGTAGAAGGATATATGACCCTGGGCGATGTTTACAAAGAGGCCAACCGTTATAATGAAGCGCAGGATGCCTATTCCAAGGTTCTTGAAATTGACCAGACCAATATGAAGGCCGACAAGGCTATCAAAGACTTAGCGGCCTATAAGTCAGCCATTGCCGGACAGCGGCCGGAATTGCAAAAGATTGCCGGGCAGAAAGAAATAACCCGGTCGGACGTGGCGGTGTTGTTCGCTCTGGAACTGCCGCTGCAGAAAGTTTTCCGGGAAGCACCCCAACCCACTCAGGCCGGATTCCGCCCG
>MESS01000014.1:5901-9290 GCA_001771055.1 Caldithrix sp. RBG_13_44_9 | reverse complement strand
TTCTTTGGCCAGGTATCACCCTTTGCTGATGTGAATAGCACATCTCCTATTTTTAATGGCATTATGACGGTTTCCAGCCGGGGAATTATGCCGGGATTCGATGACGGTACCTTTAAACCGCTGGGTCCGGTCTCCGGAACGGAATCGCTGAATATTATCCGTAATCTGAAATCGAAATTATAAACGTTTTTACTGCTTAGATCCAGGAACTGAGGCAATAGTTTTACCGAAAGGCTGGGGTGCTTCTCATAGTGGAGAAGGCCCCGGTCTTTCAAGTTTTAATGGACAATCTTGTTAGGGGAAAGGTATGAGAATGATGTTTTCGCTAAAAATTCTACTGGTTTTTCTGTTGGCATTTCAGTTATCGGCTCAAACCTATTCTGCTCCGCAGACCAGTGATAATCAGCAGGAGGTGATTGCCCGCGGCATGGGTGCGGTGATCAGCGGAGATCTGGCCAAGGCTGAAGAGGATGCCATTTCCAATGCCCTGCGGAATGCGGTAGAGCAGGTGATTGGCACTATGATACAGTCCGAGGTGCTGGTTCAGAACTACCAGACCATCGAGGACCGCATCTACAGCCAATCAGCCGGTTATGTGGAACGATATGAAGTGATTGGAAAATCACGGCAGGGAGATACAATTCTGGAAGTGACCATCAAGGCGGTGGTAAGAAAAGGAAGTCTGAAGAATAATCTGGATGCTCTGGGTTTATTGATTTCCCGCAAGGGAAAACCCCGCCTGATGATCATTGTGGATGAAAGGAATATGGATGAGCATTATTATGATTGGGGCATTGATATGAATACCACCGAAAATGAAGTAATGAATGCCCTGATGGATAAAGGATTTCCTTTTGTGGACCGGGAGGCTGCTATCCGGAAAATTGAAAAGGATGCAATAATGGCCTCACTGGAAGGCGATGAAAAGGCTGCCCAGAATATTGCCCTGCAGAGCGGGGCGGAAGTGTTGATTGTCGGGAAAGCGGTGGCAAAAACAGCTTCGGGTGGTCCCTCGGCTATGGTTCAGGCCGGAATGGTTTCCTGTCAGGCCACCATTAATTTGCGGGCACTGCGGGCAGATGACGGAACAATTTTAGCCACCACCAGCCAGCAATCGGCAGCCGCTCATATTGACCAATTAACCGGTGGTACCCAGGCTTTAAAAAAAGCCGCCAAGTTAGCTTCGGATGATCTGACCAATAAAATTGTGGACCGCTGGCAGAAGGATGTCTACAGCGGGACTACCATCAGTCTGCGGTTGATGAATGTGGAAACCTATTCCGATTTGGTGAAGATCAAAAATATGCTGCCCTATAATATCCGCGGGGTGCAGAATGTCTATCAGCGGGATTATTCGAAGCAGACGGCTCTGTTTGATCTGGATGTCCGCGGTACTGCCAATCAGGTAGCTGAAGAACTGGCGGTAAAAGATTTTTCACCTTATACCATTGAAGTGGTCAATGTGACGCAGAACGCGGTAGTTGCAAAGATTGTTAAGCCAACCAAGCAGGAGGAAGCTGTTCAATGAAAGCATACTTAATCATTATTTTATCTTTTTTATTTGTAATTCAGTTATTTGCCCAGGATCTGCAGGGATTAAAAAAGAGAATTGCAGTAGTGGATTTTGAAGACCGCGCAGGCTATGGGCATAATATTGGCACTGGACTGGCCGACATGCTGGTGACCCAGCTGGTAAAGAGCGGTCAGTTTTTGGTGGTTGAACGGCAGGAACTTACCAAAATTTTGGAAGAACAAGGCCTGGGGATGTCAGGAGCGGTAACCCCCCAGAGTGCAGCTCAGGTAGGTCAGCTATTAGGGGTGGAATTAATGGTGATGGGAAGTGTTTCTGAATTCGGAGAGAAAAGTTCGGGGATTGGTGGTTCCTTTGGAAAGATCGGTATTGGTGCAGGAGTGAGTAAACGACTGGCCAGGGCGGTAGTGGATGTCCGACTGGTGAATACCAGCACTGGGGAAATTGTAACAGCTGAGAGTGCCGAAGGAGAAGAGAGCAGCACCAAACTGGATAATGTCAGTGTAGAGAGCATTGATTTCGGCAATCCCACTTATTGGGATGAAACCCTGCTGGGAAAAGCCAGCCGCAAAGCGATTGATAAGTGTGTCGGTTACATCGCCAAAGCCATGGAAAAAATTCCCTGGGAAGGCAAACTCATCAAGGTCAATGAAGACGGTACGGTTTATATGAAACCCGGTTCAGCCGGCGGTATTAAGATCGGTATGGAATTCGTCGTTTATTCTAAAGGGGAAGCGATCATCGATCCCGATACCGGCCTAGCGCTGGGAAGCGAAGAGCAATTGGTAGGAAAGCTAAAAGTCGTGCAGGACTTAGGTGACGGCAAGGCCTGCAAAGCTATTGTCACATCCGGAATGGGACTGAAACAGGGTGATGTGGTAAGGGTAAAATGAAGCTGTTCAGTGTGAAAAAATTGAACATTTAACCTGAATAATTCAAAACCACTAAGACACAAAGGCACAAAGTTAATAAAATTAATAAATGAGATCATTATCAAGGTTTGAATTAAACGAATGTATTTTTAATTAAATCAAGTATCCAACAACAGTCGACTTGGTGCCTTAGAGCCTTTGTGGTTAAATATTATGAATTAATATGGCTAAGATTTCATAAACTGAAGATGAACGGAGGTCACATGGTCAAATTATTCAGGGGAGGTTTATTAATTGCGCTGTTTTTTTTAATGATCGCCGCTACCGGCACCAGTAAAGAACCGATCGGAAAAATCTCTTTCCCGCTCAACCGGGTATTCATCATACCCACCGGCAGTTCGGAATTACAGATGGCCTATTTTAATATGGATATTTTTTCCGGGGACAAGGTTGAGACTAAACGGGAATCGCGCTGTGAGATCACTCTGCGGAATGGAGACGTCGTGAGGATCGATGAGAACTCGCTCTATACCATGGAAGATGTTCAGGTGACTCAGGAAACGGTAAAAGCCAGTTCCTACTTAGGAGTGGGCAAACTCTGGGCCACTATTCAAAAGATTTTTTCCGAGGATGACTACGTGACGGTCAAATCACCCACTGCGGTAATCGCGGTGAGGGGAACCATCTACCGGCTGGATGTTGAGAAGGATTCTTCCACCACTCTGAAGGTATATGACGGTGAAGTGGAAGTGAGTCCGGCGGCTCCCAGCATGGGCAGCTTGCAGCCGCAGCAGCCAGGTCCGGTAGGTCCGCCCCGCGATGTGGAGGGTCCGCGGGATGTTGCCGGTCCGCGGGATGTATCGGAAAGAGAGTGGATCGAAATCGTCAAGGCACAGCAACAGATAGTGATCCGGCCCGATGGCAGCTACCAGAAATCAGAATTCGATCTGGTGGATGATGCCAAATCCGATTGGGTTCAGTGGAAC
>MESS01000014.1:5641-5889 GCA_001771055.1 Caldithrix sp. RBG_13_44_9 | reverse complement strand
GAATTACTGCAGCGTTAATCGCTGATCACTTGATTGAAAAAAAGTTGAGGGACTTTACACCTTTTTACAGGGTGAAGTCCCTCTTTGTTTTAATGGACCTGTTATTTTATTTTTTTTACTTTGCAGTCTCTAAAAATCGAGCCGGATTTTCTTTATATTATAATATGTTTAGATCTTGCAGGATGGTAAGGTTTCAGAATAGATTGATATGAGAAAGCAGGTTAAGACAATCGGTAATGACAGCCCAT
>MESS01000014.1:2217-5625 GCA_001771055.1 Caldithrix sp. RBG_13_44_9 | reverse complement strand
CAGGCAGATTCGGCTACAATCAGTCCGGACCGGACCGCATTTCGTAACCCGATCAGGCTGTCGGATAATTTAGATACCCGGTAGAATCGTTCAGTTTCGAATTCTAGGTTGCGCAGTTCACGCATCGCTCTCGCCAGACGATCGGAGGTACGTACCAGTCCCACATAATTCCACATGATATTCTTGATGGAACTCATGTCCTGGCTGATCAGGGCGGGATCCGGTTTCTCGATTCCCAGATCCTGCCAGGGGGGATAGCTGAGCGGTTCAGGGTCTGGCGTATCGGTTAGATTTTTCTGAATGTGCTGAGCGGATAATGAACCCCATACTACTCCTTCCAGCAATGAGGCACTGGCCAGGCGGTTGGCTCCATGTACTCCGGTACAGGATACTTCACCTACCGCATACAGATTTCGAATGGTGGTTTGTCCCCATTCATCTACCCACACCCCGCCGCAAAAATAATGAGCACCGGGAACCACCGGCACCGGTTCCCGGGTGATATCGATACCGTAGTCCAGACAGCTCTGATATATGGTGGGGAATTTTGATTTGATGTCAGACTCTGGAATGTAGGAAACAAAATCCAGATAGACATTGGGGATATCTTTTAGCAGTATTTCTTCATGAATAGCCCGGGCCACCACATCGCGGGGAGCTAAATCTTTCCACTTCGGATCGTATTTTTTCATGAATGGAACGCCCTTATCATCCACCAGTTTAGCTCCGGCACCGCGAACCGATTCTGAAATCAGAAAATGGGGAGCCAGTTTATAATGAAAAGTAGTGGGATGAAATTGGATGAATTCACAGTTGATCACCCGGGCACCGGCCCGGAAAGCCATGGCCAGACCGTCCCCTCTGGCCCAGGCCGGATTACTGCTTCGTAGATAGATCTGTCCCAATCCCCCGGTAGCCAGAATAGTCTTTTTGGCGATCACCGGGATGGCGACTTCATTGTCCTGATCGAATAGATAAGCCCCGCTGCAAGAGTGTGGATCATATACTTTTAGCCGGTTCAGAGAATGATGGGAGGGAGTCAGTAAATCAACCGCGGTGTAGCCTGTTAAAAGGGTGATGTTGGGATTTTTTTTCAGCGCTTTTACGATGGCCTTTTGAATGAGCTCACCGGTATTATCCTTGGAATGCAGGATGCGGGCGGTTGAATGGCTGCCTTCAGTAACCAGTGAGTATTCGCCTTCTGAAGTGATATCAAAATTCAGTGCTAATTTTTTTAACAGGATTTTCTCCACCAGTTCCGGGCCTTGTCGGGCGAGTATTTGCACGGCTTTGGGATTGGAATGCCCGGCCCCGGCATGTAAAATATCTTCTTCCAGCAGGGTGGGAGAATCATTCTCACCCTTATAGATAATTCCGCCCTGAGCGTAAAGAGTATTGGACTCTTCCGGCTGCTGGGCACGGGTCACTACTGTTACTGAAATACCGGCCGCGGCCAGTTCCAGTGCTGCAATCCCTCCGGCAATTCCGCAGCCAATAATCAATACTTCAGTTTCGAGATGATCGACCATAGCACCTTTCGTTTGCTTATCCATTTTCCGGTTCATCAGGATATTGCCAGCATTCTTTCCAGCGGCTGGCGGGCACGGATCCGGATCTCTTCAGGAACATCAATGACATAGCGAATCTTCAGCAATGACTGCAGAGTTTCTTCCAGGGTAATTTCATTCATATGCGGACAGCGTACACTGCACAACCGCAGCATCTCTTTATCGGGATGGGAAGCGGCAATATTATCTCCCATGGAACATTCGGTGAGTAAAAGATAACTCGGTGCCCCGGACTTTTCCACATAACGGACCATCGCAGAGGTGCTGCCGGAAAAATCGGAGGCCTGCACCACTTCCGGACTGCATTCGGGATGGGCCAGAATCATCACTTCCGGGAATTGCTTCCGGATATTCTCGATATCTTCTACTGTGAACTTCTCGTGAACTTCACAGCGGCCGGTCCAGCCGATGATCTGATAATCCAGTACAGTTTCTTTTTTTGGCCGTGGCTTACGGGTAGGGAAAATGATATGTTTGCCGGTTTCCACTGCCACATTCTTAGCCAGATATTCATCGGGGATAAAGATAACGGTCTCACTTTTCAGGGATTTGACCACCGCCGCCGCATTGCCAGAAGTACAGCAAATATCACTTTCTGCTTTCACATCGGCGTAGGTGTTGATATAAGTGACTACCGGCACGCCTGGAAATTTTTTCTTCAGATTTCGCACATCGTCAGCGCTGATACTCTCCGCCAGGGAGCAACCGGCTTTCTGGGCCGGAAGCAGCACAGTCTTGCCGGGATTAAGTATCTTGGCGGTTTCGGCCATGAAACGTACTCCGCAGAAAATGATGATATCCTTATCAGTCTGAGCGGCCCGGCGTGAAAGTTCAAGGGAATCTCCCACAATATCGGGAATGGAATGATACAGGGCCGGCTCCATATAGTTGTGACCCAGGATGATGGCGTTCTTATCCTTTTTCAATTGATTGATTTGAACTGCCAATTCAGCTTTATACTTTATCTCAAAATCGGGCAGGATCCTGCCCAATTTACTTTTCATTACTTCGTAAGTCTGTTCAAAATTCATTTATTCTCCCCCGGTTGATTGAAAATATATTTTAATTCACAGTTCTCATATTAACAAAAAACTAATTTGTTCCGGTCAGTAATAGACTGATGTCCATTGCTTTGACTGAGTGAGTCAGCATTCCGTTGGAAATGAATTGCACTCCGCAGCGGGCAATCGCACTGATATTTTCCAGGGTCACATTTCCGGAAACTTCCAGCGGAATACGACCGGCGGTGATCTGAACAGCCTGTTGGATGTCATCTAAATCCATATTATCCAGCATGATACGATTCACTTGCAAACGGATCGCTTCCTGCAGTTCAGTCAGATTAGTAACCTCAATTTCGATAAATTTTTTGTTTCCCCAGCGATTTCTCACCCGACGTACTGCTTCATCCAGACTGCCAGCCACCCGGATATGATTCTCCTTTATTAAGATCATATCATATAATCCGAAACGATGATTCTGCCCGCCTCCCAAGCTCACTGCCCATTTGTCAAGCAGACGCAATCCGGGAACGGTTTTACGGGTGTCCAGCAGAACGGCTGAAGTTCCCTGGATGGCATCCACGAATTTCCTGGTGACAGTGGCTATCCCTGACATGCGCTGCAAAAAGTTTAATGCCACCCGTTCAGCCATTAAAATATCCCGGGCAGAACCTTTTAACAACGCGATGATCTCTCCCCTCTGAACCGATGCCCCATCCTCCACCTGGGTAAGAAATTCAATTTCCGGATTAAGGAGTTGAAAACAGCGGCCGGCCACTTCCAAACCGGCGATCAGGCCGTCCTCTTTCGCAATAATTTTACCGGTAAATTTCATATCT
>MESS01000014.1:1353-2025 GCA_001771055.1 Caldithrix sp. RBG_13_44_9 | reverse complement strand
TAACGATAGTAAAGCGGTTAATTCAACCTGAATAAATTTACCTGATTTTGCAGCGGGATAAATTTTCAGAGATACGAAAGACAAACCAGCAGGGGAAAATTCCCATGAAGCATATCCGAGGTTTTGCCAGCGATAATAATGCAGGGGTGCATCCGGAAATTTTTAAAGCTATGGCAGAAGTCAATCAGGGCCATGTTGTGGCTTACGGGGATGATGTTTATACTGAGAAAGCAGTAAAGACTTTTCAGAAACATTTTGGGAAAGATTGTGCGGTTTTCTTTGTTTTTAATGGCACTGCCGCCAATGTTTTAGGTATCACGACCATTACTCATTCCTGGCATTCGGTCATCTGTTCGGATATTGCCCATTTGCAGGTGGATGAATGCGGTGCTCCCGAAAAATATTCCGGCTGTAAACTATTGACTGTCCCTTCGCCCGATGGTAAGCTGACCCCGGAGGGAATTTTGCCCCACCTGCATGATTTCGGATTCGAGCATCATTCCCAGCCAAAGGTAATATCTATCACTCAGGCCACCGAGATGGGCACGGTCTATACCATTCAGGAGATAAAGGAGATCGCCGGGTTAGCCAGGAAATACCAGTTGTACCTTCACATGGATGGAGCCCGGCTGGCTAATGCTGCTGCCAGCCTAGAGTGTGGTTTACGGGAAT
>MESS01000014.1:322-1337 GCA_001771055.1 Caldithrix sp. RBG_13_44_9 | reverse complement strand
GGTGGATGTCTTATCGTTTGGTGGAACAAAGAACGGGATGATGTATGGAGAAGCCATTGTCTTTTTTAATCCCAAGCTGACAGCGGAGTTCAAGTATATCCGCAAGCAGGGAATGCAGCTGGGTTCAAAAATGCGTTTTATTTCGGCGCAGTTCGCCGCGTTATTGAGTAATGATCTCTGGTTGAAAAATGCCTGCCATGCCAATCATATGGCCAGATACCTGGAACAGAAGTTACTGGAAATTCCCCGGATCATCCTTACTCAGCCGGTGCAGGCGAATGCAGTCTTTGCCATTCTGCCGCCGGAATATGTCGAGGAATTGCAGAAAAAATTCTTTTTCTATGTCTGGAATGAGAAAACTTCGGAAGTCCGTTGGATGACTTCGTTTGATACTACCAGTGAAGATATTGAGCAGTTTGTTGCCGAGATCCGAAAATTATTGAATCAGTCATAGAGAAGAAAATCAAAGTAACTTCTTTTAATTGGTCACCAATCTTTGTGATATCTTCCAAATAGTTCAAATTAAAGATTGGAAGATTTTTTAATAGGATTATGTCTTCCACTCAACAAATTGAATTAAAAATCGAATTATTTTATAGTTTTCCAATTCCCAAACCTTAACCACATGTGTATTGATAAATTTGACATTGAATGGGGAAAAGAATATCATATGTAAAAAGAAAGGTCTTTTAGAACTGTCTGCTATCATCATTAATAGTTCTTTTCCCTTGATGGAAAAGAACCAAAAGACCCGTCTGGCTGGCGCCGCCGGACAGGTCAAGACTGTCAGAAAAAATCAGAAAATTCAACGACTTGCTCTACTTCCCGCAAAGACGGGATGAAACTCACGCGCACTCAATGTTTACATATATCAAAAGCATTCTTTAGGTATTGAGTGCGCGTTCAAACAATCAGAATTTTTACGTTCCGCTCGCCGGAATTTTTACTGATTTTTTCTGAAGGTCGATAAAACTAATTCTGAATCTATGAATTATCGTTTTGTATGTTAATACTT
>MESS01000014.1:0-311 GCA_001771055.1 Caldithrix sp. RBG_13_44_9 | reverse complement strand
AAGGACATAATCAAATTTTTAAAGTGCAGAATCCCGGCAAGATGGCGGGATCAATTTTTTTTCAGCATTTTTTTGTACTGCTGAGGAAACCCCCTAAATTTTTCCGGTCAACTTTACTTTTCCTGTATTGCAAAGACCCGAACATTTTTTTAAGTTTAGCCAGTTTGTTCATCATGAAAGAAAAAGGAGAGGAAGATGACAGAGATACTTGATGTATTAGCGCGTGAAATTCTTGACAGCCGGGGAAATCCTACGGTAGAAGTTGAGGTCTTGCTGGAGAGCGGCGAAGTGGGTACGGCGGCAGTCCCGTC
>MESS01000013.1:2723-6601 GCA_001771055.1 Caldithrix sp. RBG_13_44_9 | reverse complement strand
TTTACAAAGAGATTCCGGTATTTACAATTCCACCGCCACTGGCATTAGAAAAACAACTCCTTACAGCTGTAAACAAAGGATCCGGTGATATATTCTGGTAAGGAAGATACATCCTGAATTTAAATTGCCTTGTTGAGAATTATTCTTAATATTAACTTGCCTTAGGTGGATTAATAATATGCGTGAAATAATTAAAGTATGGCCGCTTAATTTTTGAATATGAAATCCTTGCTGGAAATACCCGCCCATACCACCGTCAAGATTATCAGTGTCAGCGGAGGAAAGGGGTCACGGAGAATATTGGCACAACTGGGGATGGGAATCGGCAGTATGATTAAAATAAAACGAAATGCTCCCTTTGCCGGTCCGCTTCTGATTGAGAATCATGGGGCTTCAGTGGCTATTGGGAGAGGAGTGGCTGCCAAAATCATGGTGGAGGAAATTTGAAAATTGCTCTGATCGGGCAACCGAATTCTGGAAAAAGTACCATCTTTAACTCCGTGGCCGGTTATAAATCTATAACTTCTAATCTGCCGGGTACTACCGTCAATTATACCGAAAGCCGGGTGCGATTAAATGGGGATATTTATGATCTGGTGGACTTCCCGGGGACCTACTCTCTTTCTTCCACCAATGAAGCTGAGGCAGAAGTCAGTAAATATCTTCTGACAGCAAAATTTGATTTGATCATCAATGTGATAGATGCCTCGCAATTAGGTCGAAGCCTGCCATTAACCCTGGAACTTCTGGAATTGAAAATCCCGGTAATCCTTGCTCTGAATATGGCAGATGAAGCAACCCGTAAAGGAATTTCCATTGATCCGGAAAAACTTGCCCGGATTCTGGGTGTAAGAGTCCAAAGTACGGTAGCCAGCAAGAATCTGGGGATAAGAGACCTTTTCATTTTAGTAAAGCAGGTCATTGAAAACGGATTTGAATCACATCTTATCCACTGTCAACGTGATGTGGAAGAAGTGATTTTAGAAATGGAAGGATTTATCAGAGATAAATTTTCGGAAGCTATTTCCCACCCCAGCCGTTTTATAGCTATTAAATTGTTGGAAGATGATGACTATTACCGCAGTCTGTTGATCCATCAGAATGGCACAGCACTTTCTGAAAAGATTGAGGAATTGCAGAAAAAATTAGTCGAGCTGAGGGGGAAACCACAGGATAGTGTGATGTTTCTGGAACGGTATGCCATGGCTATGGATATTTATGAGCAGACCGTTCGGCTGGGAGTACCCCGGCATGACTGGCGTGAAAAATTAGATGATTTACTGATGCATCGTCTCGGCGGCTATTTTATTCTGGTGCTGGCTTTGCTGGCCTTTTTTTATGGTGTCTTTCATATCGGCGCTTTATTGGAAGGATTTCTGTTGACTGGTTTTGCCGGATTGGAAGGATTGCTGTCCAGTTATATTCAACCCGGAAGTTTTACTTTTCAACTGCTTAAATCTATTTTATGGGGAATCAGTGGCGGACTGGCCATCGTTCTACCTTACCTGGTGCCTTTTCTCATCGGCCTGAATCTGTTAGAAGATATAGGGTATTTATCCCGGGTGGCCTTTTTGATGGATGCCCTTATGCATAAAATAGGACTGCACGGTACTGCCATCATCCCGGCAGTTCTGGGATATGGCTGCAATGTTCCGGCGGTAATGGCCACCCGCATCCTGCCGTCGCGGCGTGATAAGATCATCGCTGCGGTCATCGCCAGCATGGTGCCTTGTTCAGCCCGCTCGATTGTTATATTGGGTCTGGTAGCATTTTATCTGGGACCATTGTGGGCCTTTGCTATTTATCTTTTAAATATTGTTATTGTTTCGGTTTCCGGAAAGGTATTGTCACTTTTATTACCAGAAGTGACCCCGGGAATGATCCTGGAAATACCTCCCTACCGTTGGCCAGCTCTTAGAGTTATTGGTCATAAGACCTGGTTCCGAATAAAAGAGTTTGTGGTGGTAGCCTGGCCGATTCTGATTGCCGGAAGTATCCTGTTGGGACTGCTGGAATATTTTGAGCTGGATCGTTGGATCAATACCGGTCTTTCTCCTCTAACCGGTTTATTGGGATTACCGGCAGTGGTGGGGACTACGTTAATTTTTGGAGTACTTCGGAAAGAGCTGGCGCTTGTCATGCTTACTCAAGCCCTAGGTACTACCGAGATTTTGACAGTATTGACACAGCAGCAGATTCTAACCTTTACCATCTTCATTACCTTTTATATCCCCTGTGTGGCCACCATGGCAGTTTTATCCCGAGAGCTCAACCGGCACATCATGTTGAGCGTCATTTTTTTTTCACTACTATTGGCTTGTTCTCTGGCCTTTGTTGTGAACCAGCTGGGTTATCTGGTTTTTTAGATCCGGAATAACGAATTATAATACTCCATATATGTTGCAGCTGGTGTGATCTTGTGTTCCGGTAACTATGAATCCTTGGCAATCAAAACGCACTGGTGAAAATTGCGCTCAGCTCAAATTCATAGACTTAAAATCAGAAAATCAAGTATATAGGTTTGATTTTTGTAAAAAATTCACTTATTTTCCGGAAAACAGGGCAAGAGTTAAAATGACCGAAAAAATATATTATCACAATCCCAATCAGTTTGATTTTGAGGCAATGGTGATAAAGACCATCCAGAACGAGAATCGGCTGGGAATAATTCTTGATCGAACCTGTTTTTATCCGCAAGGCGGCGGGCAGCCTGCTGACCATGGTTTTTTAAATCAGGTACAGGTCGAGGATGTTCAATTGGAGGGTGAGGATATCATTCATTATGTTGAGACTCCAATTTCCGAAAAATCTGTTCAGGGCAGAGTGGATGAGGCAAGACGACGGGATTTTATGCAGCAACACACCGGTCAGCATATTTTGTCCCAGTCTATTCTGCGAGTCGGAAAATGGAATACTGTTTCTGTTCACTTTGGAGATGATTACACTGCTGTTGAAACTGATGCATCTTCCATTCCCTCATCTAAATATATAGAAGTGGAGAATGTTGCCAATCAGATTATTCAGCAAAATTTACCTGTTAAGATAGAATGGGTAAATCCGGAGGAAGTGGACCGGTTTCAGATCCGCCGTCCGCCTCCCGAAGTGAAGAAAGTGAGAATTGTCCAGGTGGGAGATTTTGACGCATCGGCCTGCGGGGGATTGCATGTAGCCAGTACCGGAGAAGTGGGAATGATTAAAATAATCGGAGATGAAAAAATCAGAGGCCGGATCCGTATTCACGCTTTGATCGGGAAGAGGGCCTTCACTGATTATGACAATAAATTGAGAGTGGTGCAGAATCTCTGTCAGATAATGACCTGTGGAGAGGACACCCTGGTACAGAAGGTGCAAAATATATCTGACCAACTGAAAGAGGCGCAGAAAAGTCTTCAGAAATTTCAGGCTGAGAGAATTTCGGTCCTCGCGCAGGAGTCAATAAATGAGGCCATTCCGATAGCTGATGTTTTACTCATTCAGAGAATTTTTGAAAATACCGATAATAAATTGTTGAAGGTATTTGTGGATTCGGTTCTTGAGAAGACCGGCAGGGTTACCGTGGTGATAAGCAAAAGCGGGGATCAACTGAACTGGATGGCCGGCCATTCACTGAGCAGACCGATAAATTTAGCAAAATTTTGTGAGCCATTACTGGAACTGATAGAAGGACGCGGCGGCGGGAAACCAGGATTTATCCAGGGGGGTGGAAAGAAAGTGAGCGGGATTTCGCAGTTCATGAGTGAATTTAAAACGAAACTAGCAGAGGAGCTTATTGGACATGAGTGATATCAGGGGATTGATGATCCATTCCAGGTTGGACTATGTCGAGAATTTGCCTGATCGTAAACACTATCAACGGTTATTGCAACACCTCAGTGAGG
>MESS01000013.1:0-2707 GCA_001771055.1 Caldithrix sp. RBG_13_44_9 | reverse complement strand
CGGCGAGCAGGTCTTCCTCACAAATTCGTATGCTTTCAGCCTGCTGAAGGAACTGGATACAGCTATCGGAGAAATATTAAATACTCCTATGGAGTCAATTTTCCGTGATATTGGAAGACGATCTGCCAACCTGATCATGGATCAATACTTTTTCAATTACGCGCAGTCAAAGAATCCACAAGGTTTTTTATCGCAAATCGAAAAGCTTTATCCATATTTGTGTAATCTTGGTCAATATTTTTATCAAAAAACTGATCAAAAATCGGCCCACCTGAAATTCAGTTATGATGAAGATATCCATAAACCGTACTGCTGGTTTATACAATCTTTTTTGCAGACCGGCATAGAAATCTGCAGCGGGGAAAAGGTGATACTGAAAGAGATTCAGTGTGAAGCAGATGATGGTGAATCCTGCATGTATGAAGTCAGCTGGAGTAAATGAAAAAATAATTTGTAGTACTATCTAATAAAATGAACAGTAAGCAGAACCGAGAATGGTTATCATACTAGATCAGCAGGAATATGTAGTTGTTATTGGTGATATCAGTGGTTCCAAGCAATTGAACGGCTCGGATCGATACCAGACCCAGTTGTTCATGAAGTCTGCCATTGTCCAGCTGAATGAAGAATATCGCTCGGCGATGGAAGCTCCGACTACTATCACCAAGGGTGATGAATTTCAAGCATTGATTGACAGCCCGGTGAATGCCTATAAAATTGTGCGGGCCATGCAAAAGATGGTTTTTCCGACCATTTTTCGCTATGGTATCGGGATAGGGTCGATTTTTCGCATGGGAGGTGTTTTGCCTATCGAAATGGACGGCCCGGCCTTCCATCGGGCCAACCAGGCTTTGGCTCAGGCCAAGAAAAATAAAAGCGGAATCTGTTTAATTTCTGATAATCCTTCCTTTGATGCTCTCATCAATACCATCTTTTTATTGATTTCGGCGATTAAAGCGAAATGGAATGAGAGGCAAATCCTGCTTTACTGGGATTATCTGGAAGCGGGGACTTACCGGAAAGTGGCCGAGAAAAGAAATGTCACCCCTCAGGCTATTGGCGATATGTTAAAAAATATCCGGGCGACGGAGGTAATGGAGGCTGAAAAAAATCTGGAAACGGTATTGAGTCAATTCCGGTCAGAAACAGCCCGGCAGATCTAATTGGGAGAGACCGGAATTTCAGGGAATTTACGGTAATACTGGTAAAAAGCTTTCACTCCCCAGACCAGTCCCAGGCCGGCAGGGAGCAGGAACAGGGGAGAGACATGGTCACCCCACAAATAAATTCCCTTAAAAATCTGCTGATCGACATTGTAAAAAATTAAAGCCGCAGCATTGTTGATGGCATGCCCAATGACAGAGGGAAAAATGCTGTTGGACCGCCAGGCCAGTAAACCGAGAATTATCCCCAGCAAAAAAATTTGAATTGCCCAATAAAGCATCCCATGAATAATGGTCCAGGCCAGGCTGGCATAGATAACAGCCCGGGTAACATCCTGGTACTTTTCCAGAGAAATCTGCAGGAAACCGCGGATAATTGATTCTTCGACAAAAGCTGCAGCCAGCACTGCCCCACTGCTGAGAATCAGGAAATCAGCCAGGGAGTTAATTCTCAATGCCTCAGCGATTTCTGCCAAAAAATCAGGAGCGGGTATAATAATAGTAATTAAGCGGTCCAGCTCATCACCGATGATGCTGATGCTTAAACCGATCACAATACTCCACAGAATAATATGAACCGGAATTTTTTTCCAGCGGAAGATCCGGGTGATAGAGAATTTTTTCCGTCTGACATAAATAAGCGGGATAATGATCAGGCCGGCCTCGCCGAAAGTGATCAACAGTTTCAAACTGCTGGAAGTATTATCGATTTGTTCAGGACTTGGGGATAAAAGGAGCAGAATGGATTGAGTGACCAGCATGATAAAAATAAAGCTGACAATTATTACTACGAATGCTTCAATCGGCCTTGGGAATTGTTGTTGTTCTTCCATCATGTTTCCAGTCCTCTACTCCAAAAAATTGTGGCTTTAATTTTACAGATAAAAAGTGCGGACAAAAAACACTTTTTTTGAAGGAGGTAACTTTTACTGAGTTTCCCGGTGTTTTAGATCCGTTTGCTGTTGTTCATACAAATGAGTCAGCTGGTTATCATTTGTTTACAAGTAACTTCGGCGCATTTTTCAGTGGTAGTATTTAAAAAATGTCACTGGAAAAAATTATTTAAATCTCAGGGCGGTAAAGTGGTTGAGAAGAATTCCGGCAGCGACTGCTACGTTCAGGGACTCGGCCTGGCCGTATTTTTTTATCTGAATTATCTCCGTTGATAACTCCAATAAGGAAGGGGATATCCCTTCGGCCTCTCCCCCCAGCAGAATGGCCAGGGGAAAAGATACCCGGATCTCTTCCATAAGTTTGGGAGCTATGGGAGAGGTAGCCAAAATCTTAAATCGGTTTTCCTTCAATTTATTTACCAGATCAGGCAGATTCGAAAATTCCTGACAACTGACCCTGAAAAGTGAACCCATTGAGGCGCGAATGGTCTTACTGTTAAAAAAATCTGCCGAGTCGGAGGAAGTGGCGATATAGTGTACTCCATACCAATCGGCCGTACGAATGATTGTTCCCAAATTACCAGGATCCCTGATTCCATCGAGAATTAAAATAATCGGGTGCTTTCGCCAGGATTTTTTCAGCGGTTCGAT
>MESS01000012.1:23572-27217 GCA_001771055.1 Caldithrix sp. RBG_13_44_9 | reverse complement strand
AGGCATATTGAGCCTTCTTTTTTATTATTTATATGTTTAAACCGGACACTACTGTATAAAGGTAAAAAATCAACAGTGTAAATATATTGCTATTAACTATTAAATTAATAAATAAATTGTTCTAAAATTAGGTCAGGGAATATTCAATATTGATATTCCCTGTTTTCATTTAAGATAGAATATTTTTTCTCACCTTTTTTTAAAGTTACCGATAATAATAAATCTAGTTAATTTGGTTTTTATCTTGGAAAATATTTTTAAAAAAAATATTATATATTTAATTATATTTTTAATCTTTATTATAGTTTTATATTTAGATAAAACCTTTTCAAGTAATCCTATTCCCTATATCAATACTACGCTTTATTTTTTTACTTTCCTCATTGTAAAAGATCTATTAAAAATTACAAAATTTAATATTGAAATAACATTTCTATTTTGTGTATTCTTTTGTTATGTCTCAATTTTATTACCTCTTTTTACTTTTATCCCGATCTTGAAATCAAATGAATACCTGGAATATTTTTTAATTGAATTCTTTTTAAGAATTATTATAATGACAATGATATTATATCTATTTTCTTATTCTCATCGGTTACTAGAGAAATTTGAAATAGTAAGAATCCTCGTTTCTTGTATCTTAAGTATAATAATTGTAAGTATTAATAATTATAAATACTTTCGTGAGCCACTTTCACTTACTTCTAAAAATATTTGGGAAGAATGGACCTCTCAAAATTTTGTGTTAATGGTCGTTTCTATCTTATTCTTACTTATTTTTTGGTATCGATATTATTTGAAAAAAATTATTGTGAGTGAATATTTAAATTCTATCATTTTTATATTTACTCTGATTAATATTCTTGAACCACTTCATATTATTGCTGAAAGATGGAATTTGGATAACTGGTTTAAAGGTCAAATGGTCAACCTGATTTTAAATGCGTTAATGATGATTTTATGGTATGCACGACTTGTTTATTTAAAGAGCGAAGAATCAATTGAAAATGAACGATACCTGATGAATTTTCAATACTTAAATGGATTTGTAGCAAAACCCCACAAAAGTATATTATCTACTTTATTTATGAAATCTACCACTCATGCAATTTTATTGTTTTTTGTAGGAATCACCATAATTACTATATTTTTATATATCACAAAAAATTTTACATTTTTTCTGCTGTGGAATACTTTTTTTATCTCGATAATTGTTTTATTAGCTTTATTCTTTAGCATAAATAGCATCAAAAGAGATTGGCAAAATCAAATCAATATCTTTCTAAAGGATAAAAACAATAAATGACCATGTTTGACCTGTTTAAAATAAAAAAGGATAGTTCTAAGAAATCATTTCAACTTAGTGAGTTGATTGAAATCCTACAGGATGGAGTCTGTATTACGCGCGATGCAGGAGAACTAATTTACCTAAATAAAGCTGCCTATTTCTTTCTTCAAATGCCTACCAATAGTGATATATCTCAAATTAATTTTTTTCAAGCTTTTATAAATGATCCTTCTCAAATAAAGGATTTAAAAGAACAATTAGAAAAACAAGGATTGGTTCGAAATCAAGAATTACAATTGAAAACTCAGGAGAATAAAATTCTGGAGGTTATCTTAACTGCCAATATATTAGGAGATTATCGACAGGAGACATTTGGATATCTGTTTTTATTTAAGGATATCACCGAACTGAAGCGAATACAGCATCAACTCCTCCAAACCCAAAAACTTGAAAGTGTTGGATTGATGGCCTCAGGAATCGCACATGATTTTAACAATATTCTAGCAGCTATCATCCCCAACGCTGAATTGATTAAAATCTCTAGTGCCCATGGTGATTCTAACTTTAAACGGGCCGAAATAATTGAAAAATCAGCCCATCGTGCATCAGAAATTGCTCAGAGATTGTTGACCTTTACTCGACAAAGTGATCACCGTAATTATGAAACTCTAAATTTAAATAAAGTTATTAATGAGAGTATTGAGTTGCTTGAACATGGGATTCCAGAGAAAGTAGAACTTGTACGTAAATTACATTCCAGTTTACATTTAATTTATGGTGATGCCTCACAAATTCAACAAGTTATAATGAATCTTGTGCTTAATGCTGTCGATGCTCTTCCGAAGGGCGGAATGATTGAAATTAGAACAGAAAATTATTTGATCAATAATTATTATCAAGTGGGATCATTGGATCCGGGCGAATATGTACGCCTTACTGTTCTTGACAATGGTGTAGGTATTCCGTTAGAAATTATTTCTAAGATATTTGATCCTTTCTTTACTACAAAGGATATTGGTAAAGGGACAGGTCTTGGATTATCCGTTGTTTATGGTATTGTTAAAGGGATGAATGGTCATATCGAAGTTTCCAGTAAGTTGAATGAAGTGACTCGTTTTGATATCTATCTCCCAATCGAGCCAAAATCAGACCTCGAATCGCAAGATATTGAAAAGGAAGTTTATGAATCTAAAAATATGACAATACTCCTAATCGATGATGAAGACTATGTACTTAATATTTTGGCAGATACTCTCGAATATCTTGGATATGATGTATTAAAATTTAATAATGGGAAAGCGGCACTCGATTATGTTAAATCATTTCATAACAAATTGCATTATGCTATTATCGATTTAAAAATGCCTGAAATGGATGGCCGTGATACTTCTTTGGCACTAAGAAAAATTAAACCCGATTTGAAAATTATTTTTACCAGTGGCTTTGACGATCATCCCATTACTGATGAGAATATGATTGGTGTGGTTGGTTTTTTAAAAAAACCTTATACGATTAATCAAGTAAAGAAATCCTTGAAAGAAATTTTATCCAATGAATAAAATCAAAATATTTATCAATGTTTTCCGAACGAAACGAGATGGCTTCTATTTTCTTTTATTTATTCTTATGTTTTTATGGAGACATACACTTCAAGGTATTTTTCAAAAACAAATACTAATAGGATTGAAATCAAAATCATTTTTTAAAAAACAAGATTCACATATCTCTTTCCCCTTTTTGATAGTTGAATTCCTTATTACGGTTATTTTAGGAATTCTAATTACAGACAATTTATTTTTTTCAGAGAAAAGTATCAGATTTTGTAAACTATACAGTAGTGTTTCAAATTGAATGAAATTTAACTCAAATATTACCAATAAATGTTATGGAGAGGTAAGACAGCATGAAAGATAGATTTCGTTCATCTGCGGCATCAACGAATTCTCTTAAAGATTCGACTCTCCATTTTTATTTATTTAGAAAATTGAATTATTTAGTAAAGATCTAAATTCAAATCGAGTGTGGTAGGACATTTTTGTTGAAGTTAATTCTACGGAAATTTATTGTTCAACAGCTGTCCATAATTTGGATAAAGTATATCAGGTAGATTTTATAATGTTGTAACTGTTTTGTCTGATCAAAAAAAATTCAGAATTAAATATTTTAAAGAGAATAAGATTGTTATCAAGTTTGACAATTTCGAAGAAATTGTGGCTGTTCGCTGCCAGCATTGTATTCGTTTTCGTAGTAACATTTTATCTTTATTTTAATCTGACCATTGAAAAACAATTTCGTGAAGGCTTTGAAAAAAAAGGAAACAGTCTTGTTCAGACCGTTGCATTTAATTTAGGGGCAGG
>MESS01000012.1:16480-23536 GCA_001771055.1 Caldithrix sp. RBG_13_44_9 | reverse complement strand
CTTAAAAGGTTTGGCAAATGATCCAGATGTCGACCTAATTTTAATTATTGAAAAAGATGGTAGCATAAAATTTGAATCTGGTACGACTTCAGATCCACAGTTACTCAGATTATTATTGAATTCAGGTGAGACTCAGTATTACTCATCCCGCCAGCTATTAATTAAGCAAAGTATTTTTTTTCGCGATGTTCACCAAGGTATTTTAATCGTTGGTTTTAACCTGAATTGGATTAAGGATAAAATGAATGAACAAAGAAAGATATTGATTTATTTGACTGTTGGTTTGGCTTTAGTTCTATTTATTTTTGCTACTGCAATGGCGAAATTTATTTCCAATCCACTAAAAGAAGCCGCTTCAACCATCAGGGAATATTCCAATAAAAGTGGAGCCCTGGAATTACGTTTACCGGTCAAAGGAAATGATGAAATTTCCCAACTGGCCAGAGCCCTGAATAATCTTTCGGATAATTTAGATACTAATATTTTAGCCCTAAACCGTTCGAAAAGATATCTGGAAACCATTTTTCAGCTTAATCCCATTCCAATTTTAATTGCCGATACCTTAGGCCAAATTGAAAAGGCTAATGAAAGTGCCTGCAACTTCTTCGGAATTCAACATGAACTTATTGTACAAATGAAATTGGAGAATTTTATCCAAAAAGAGGACCTGAGTACGATTTTTAATCGAATCATACAGGACCGCCAGGATATTCGTAACTATGTGACAACCCTTGATATGACTGACGGTCAGAAAAAAGTGGTCGAACTGAGCGTGGCTAGTCATGTCGACGAAACTGAATTAATAAAAAATGTAATTATTACTGCGATTGACATAACTGAAAAAATTCAAATTCAGCGTGAAATATTACATAATCAAAGCAAATTACAGCGTATCAATAATGAACTAATCCAGAAAACTAAGGAGTTGGAAAGACTTAGTGACATTAATAAGAAAAATGCCAGTAATCTTGCTAAATTAATCGACACGAGTCAGCAGATGATGCGCTCACTCGATACCAATGAAATCCTTAAAACCATGCTAGAAAATGGATATCAACTTTTAGATGCAGAGATTGGAATGGTATTTATTTATGACAAAATAAATGAGTCATTTATTCCATCACATATTTTTCCAAAGCAGGTTCTGGTAAATGTTAATGAAAAGATAACCAATTCAGAGAATTTCATTTGGAAAACTTTTACTGATAATGAACCTAAAATTATTGACTCTCTCAAACTTGCTGCTGTCGATGCAAAACTAATTGGCTTGAATCGTAATGAATCTTTTTCCATTGTTTCGCTTCCTATTAGCGAAAAGGATTTTCGTCTTGGTGTTCTGGTATTTCTCCGTCATCGAAAACAACCTTTTAGAGTCGAAGAGGTTCATCTGTTAAGTACTCTGGCTACTGAAACGGCTATATTATTGGATAATAAGAATCTGGTAAAGGCATTGGAAGAAAAAGCAGAAAGTCTTGAAAATGCTTACGGTGAATTACAGCGGTCCCAGCAGCAGGTAATTCAATTACAAAAAATGGAAAGCCTGGGAACATTGGTTGGAGGAATTGCTCATGACTTCAATAATATTCTCGGTATAATTTTGCCAAATACCGATTTAATAAAAAGTGAAGCAAACAGTAATCCAACAATATTACGCAGGGCTAATATTATCGCTGAGGCCACTCAAAGAGCAGCAGAATTAACCCGACAGCTTTTAATGTTTTCAAGGAATCAAGATATTCAATTGCAAATTATTTCTCCGAATCAATTGGTAATGAGATTATCAGAAATGTTTCAACGTACCTTAGGCAAAGAGTATGATATTTTACTGGACTTAGATCCTAAAGTCGAGGATATCGAAGGGGATGAAAATCGCCTGAGCCAGGTTTTAATCAATTTAGCGCTCAATTCACGTGATTCCATGCCTGAAGGTGGTGAAATTTCTATCAGGACCGGGATGACTAAATATAAAAATAATTCTGATCAGAAATCGGTAAATAAAGATTTTGTATGCGTCAGCATCACTGATTCAGGTTGTGGAATACGGGCCTCGGATATTGATAAAATATTTGATCCTTTCTTTACTACTAAATCGGTTGGAAAAGGTACTGGACTAGGACTCTCGGTAGTATATGGAATTATGCAAAGCCATCGTGGTTTTGTGGAAGTGGAAAGTGAGATAAATGAAGGGACCACTTTTTATCTTTATTTCCCGCCAGCCCGAAGGAAGTTATCCATCGAAATTGAAGATACCGGACAAAATATTCCCGAAGGTTCTGAGACAGTACTGATTGTAGACGATGAACAAATGATCAGAGATTCGGTAAAAGATATTTTACAATCCTTGGGATATGCGGTATTTCAAGCTGCCAGTGGATCAGCCGCTATCAGATTAATAGATCAGAAAAAATACCAGATTGACCTGGCTATTGTTGATATGGCCATGCCTAAGATGAATGGCATTGAGACGATCCGGAAAATCAAGGAGATTGATAAGCGAATAAAGATTTTACTTTCCAGCGGACACTCCGAAAGGGAAAAATCTGTACCCGATGATTTTATTTTAAATGGAATTCTTCCCAAACCTTATCGGATGAGAGAGCTTGCTTTAAAGATTCGACAAGTTTTAAACCAAAAATCCTGAATTATCCTCATATTTATCACTTTTCTTTCATTTAAAACACTTGCCTGAACATGCTGATCTTTCTATATTTTCAGCGTATAATATGCATGGTTATTTTTCAAAATTTTACTCCGGCAACAGAGAATATTATTATGAAAAAATCAAATGAGATTCGTACTGAGTTCACTAATTTTTTTAAAAATAAAGGACACACCTTTGTTTCCAGTTCACCAGTAATTCCTACTGATGATCCGACCCTCTTATTCACTAATGCCGGAATGAATCAATTTAAGGATGTATTTTTAGGGGTAGGAACGCGCCCATTTAAAAGAGCTGTCAATTCCCAAAAATGTATCAGGGTGAGCGGAAAACATAATGATTTGGAAGAAGTGGGACATGACACCTATCATCACACTTTCTTTGAGATGTTGGGGAATTGGTCATTTGGAGATTACTATAAACAAGAAGCCATCGAATGGGCATGGGAATTAATTACCTCCTACTGGGAGTTGCCGAAAAATAATTTGTGGGCTACCATTTACCTGGATGATGACGAGGCGGAAAAATGTTGGCAAAAATATACTGATATTGTTCCTAGTCAAATTCTGCGTTTTGGTGCGAAAGATAATTTCTGGGAAATGGGCGAAACAGGTCCCTGCGGCCCCTGTTCGGAAATTCATATCGATCTTGGTGAAGGTTACTGTAATAAAATGCATCTCAAAGGTCATGTTTGTCAGGTAAATAGCGGCTGTAGCCGGTTTATCGAATTATGGAATCTTGTCTTTATTCAGTTTAACCGCGATGAAAGTGGAAATTTACACCCTCTGCCATTTAAGCATGTTGATACCGGAATGGGATTTGAACGAATTGTTTCGGTTCTGCAAAGAGTCCGTTCCAATTATGATACGGATATATTCCAACCAATTATCCAGAAGGTGGAAGATATAGCTGGAATAAATTATAACAATTGTGATGAATCAAAACAGGTAGCCTTTCGAGTACTGGCTGACCATATAAGAATGCTGACTTTTTCTATCACTGATGGTGCTTTACCTTCTAATGAAGGGAGGGGATATGTTCTACGGCGAATATTACGCAGAGCTTCACGATATGCTCGAAAATTGGATTTGCAAAAGCCATTTATCTTCAATCTGGTACCGGTTGTAGTGGAAATGATGGGAAGCGCTTTCCCGGAAATCCGAGAAAAACAGTCTTATGTCATGGATGTCATTAGATCGGAAGAAGAAAATTTCAATCGTACGTTAGATAGGGGCCTGGAAATTTTTGATAGTCTGGCCGCTAGAATTTCAGCTGGGGGCAACAATCTGATTTCGGGAACTGATGCTTTTCGTCTCTACGATACTTTCGGTTTTCCCCTGGATCTGACACGGGTGATGGCCGCCGAGAGAGGATTGCAAATTGATGAGGAGGGTTTCGACCAGGAAATGGAAATTCAACGGGAGAGAGCAAGGCAATCCGGAAAATTCAGTATGCAGTTTGATCATGTTGATCAATGGAATGTTTTAAAACATTGTTCTACTAACTCGCATTTTGTAGGCTATGAAAAACTTGCAATTGAGACTGAAATATGCAAGTTTGCTCTTAAAAATGATAAATATCAAATCGTATTAACAGAGACCCCTTTCTATGCTGAAAGCGGTGGCCAGGTGCCTGATGTGGGTAAACTCCTTTTAGATGATATTGAATTACCGGTGGTTGATGTTCAAAAGCAGGGAAACGAAATTATCCATTTTTGTGAAGCATCAGCAAAATTAGATATTATTCATTCAAAAGTATCTGCTCAGGTCGATCATAGTCATCGTTTTCTAACCATGTATAATCATACCTCTACTCATCTGTTGCATGAGGCACTGCGACGGGTATTGGGAAAGCATGTAGAACAAGCCGGATCATTGGTGAGTCCGGATCGCCTGCGATTCGATTTCACTCATTATAAAAAAATCGAGCGGGAAGAGTTATTCCTGATCGAGAGCATCGTAAATGAACAAATACGCCGGAACTCACCGCTGGATATATTTTACACCGATTTTAATAAAGCGAAGGAAATGGGAGCGAGGGCACTTTTCGGGGAAAAATACAGTGACCAGGTTAGAGTGGTTATTGTGGATGATTTTAGTAAAGAATTGTGTGGAGGTACCCATGTCAGTCATACCGGGCAAATTGGATCATTCATTATTTTACAGGAAACCAGCATCGCCAGTGGTGTACGGCGCATTGAAGCAATTACCGGACCCCGGGCAGTAGAGTTCGCTCAGAAAAGCCGTGACACTTTACAGGAAATTGGACAAGTTTTAAACACCAGTCCCGATGAACTGATCAAAAAAGTTATAAATTTGAATAACCAGCTCCGTGATACTGAAAAACGTTTACAAAAAATATTTAGTGAACAGGCTGTTCAATCGGTTGAAAACATTATTGATACTGCTGAAAAAATTGGGAATCTCCGTTTAGCAATTAAACTATTCCAGGAAGTCGATATAGAATTACTCAAACAAGCTGCAGACCGATTTAGACAAAAAAATCAGAATGGTGTATTACTTCTTATTTCCCAGAGCGAAAATCGAATAAATTTTGTATGTGCCGTTACCGATGATCTCATCCATACCGGAATTAAAGCAGGAGAATTGGTAAAAGTACTTGCTCAAGTTACAGGAGGTGGAGGTGGGGGACGCCCGCATTTGGCGACTGCCGGAGGGAAAAATCCTGCTAAACTTGAAGAAGCTATTACATCATTGAGAGAATTTCTCCAGCAAAAACAGAATTGATTTTACCCGCCAATACTTTAGTTAATGCTTACATGATTTCGTTAATTTAATGGAATCATCAAGTCTATTGATTATCATCTGAGTAAAAAATGGTCGAATCACAACTCACTTGGAAATTCAGTAAGGTATTTTGGGTTGCTAATATCGTTGAACTTTTCGAACGAGCTGCATACTATGGAATGTTCATTGCACTAGTGATATTTCTGACTGAGATAGTGGGATTCTCTGATATTGAAGCGGGATGGATTGGAGGTGTGTTTGCGGCATTACTCTACCTGGGACCTATTTTCAATGGTGCTCTGGCAGATCAAATCGGCTTCAGAAAAGCTTTACTTTTGGCCTTTTCTTTTTTAGCGATTGGCTATTTTTTATTGGGAGCGGTGCCAACAAAAATATTTTCCTTACTTTCGCTGTTCTTCATCATAATTGGAGGTTCATTTGTTAAACCCGTCATAGCCGCCACCATAGCTAAAACCACCGATCATTTAAATCGCGCCCGCGGTTACTCCCTATTTTACCAAATGGTGAACATCGGTTCATTTGCTGGAAAAACATTTGCCAAACCTTTACGGACGGACCTAGGATTGGAATATATTAATTACTATGCCGCCGTAATTTCCTTGATTGCACTATTGATAGTTTTTCTATTTTATTATGGGATATCTACCTCTGAGGAGCGGAAAGATTTTCGAGAAATTCTCAGAGGATTCAAAAAAGTACTGAAAAATATTAGATTTATGTTGTTGATTTTAATTGTTGCAGGATTCTGGCTTATTCAAGGGCAGCTTTATGCTACCATACCAAAATATACATTGCGAATGGTGGGCACCCAAGCCGCACCAGAGTGGTATGTTAATGTGAATCCTTTAGTAGTAATTTTTCTGGTAATTCCAATTACTCATTTTGTACGAAAATTCCGTCCGATTACTTCAATTGGAATTGCCCTGGCTTTAATTCCCTTATCAGCTTTTTGTATTTCATTAAGTCCATTATTAGAAAAAAATGCCGGTCAATATATAACATTTTTCGGGATATTTCAGCTACACCCAATAACCATAATAATGATTCTGGGAATCAGTCTGCAAGGACTGGCGGAATGTTTTCTATCTCCGCGATATTATGAATTCGCTTCCAAACAAGCCCCCATCGGGCAGGAAGGTCTTTACCTTGGTTATGCTCATCTTCACACTTTCTTTGCCTAGCTTTTTGGCTTTATTCTAAGTGGTTATCTGCTTGATAGGTATTGTCCTGATCCCAGTAAAATTCTCAATCCTGTGCAGCTTTACCATTATGAGGAACTGGGGGTCGCCCTGCGCTCTTTATTGACTCCGGAGCAATTCCACCAGTGGTACGGTCATGCTCATTATATTTGGTATTATTTTGCGGGTATCGGATTAGCGGCCTTTGTGCTCTCACTCATTTATCGCTGGAGAATCGACTACTTGGATCGGCAGAAACTGCCACAATAGACACTAGTTCAGTGGATGAATCTTTAATTAATATCATATTTTTTGAGCTTCGACATGAACGTACTGCGATGAATTCCCAGTTTTTCAGCCGTGCGCAATTTATTGTAATTATTTTCCCTCAAGGCTTTCATAATTACCTGTTTCTCATAAACATCTACCAGATCGGTAAGAGATCCTTCTG
>MESS01000012.1:8330-16445 GCA_001771055.1 Caldithrix sp. RBG_13_44_9 | reverse complement strand
ATTATCACCAATGGAAAATCTTTTACAGTAAGCCGTCCGGTCTTATTTAATACCACCGCTCTCTCCAGAAGATTTTCAAGCTCCCTTATGTTCCCTGGCCAGGAATAATTCTGCAGGTATCGCATGGCCTCATCTTCAATAAAGTCAATTTTTTTACTAAATTGCTTATTGAATTTATCTAAGAAATGTGTAATCAACAGGGGAATGTCGTCTTTCCGTTCCCGCAAAGGTGGTACCTCCAGAGGGATCACATTAAGCCGGTAATAGAGATCCTGCCGAAATTGTCCCTTCATCATCATCTCATTCAAATTACGATTTGTGGCAGCGATAATTCGGACATCGACTTTTATTGTCTCCGTGCCACCCACTCTTTCAAATTCACCTTCCTGCAATACCCGCAATAATTTTAATTGCATATTGGAGGAAACGTCTCCGATTTCATCTAAAAAAATTGTGCCTCCATGGGCAATTTCAAAACGACCAAGTTTGTCTCTGATTGCTCCAGTGAATGATCCCTTAACGTGTCCAAATAATTCACTTTCCAGCAGATTTTCGGCTAACACCCCGCAATTGACTTTCACAAAAGGTTTTTTGATCCGGTCGCTATTAAAATGAATGGCGTTAGCAATTAATTCCTTTCCTGTGCCGCTTTCTCCAGTAATCAATACGGTAGAATTTGTTTTGGCAATGTCCTTTATCAAGTCGAATAATTCCAGCATCTGGCCATTCATGCCGATGATATTATTGAAATTGTACTTCTGAGATAATTTTTCCCGTAAATATTGATTTTCTTTCATGAGAGATTTCAACTGGGAGATGGTCTCCACTTTCGCTAAAATCTCATCCAACCGTAATGGTTTGAGGATATAATCTTTTGCTCCTTTTTTCATGGTTTCCACCGCGGTCTCAATGGTACCATGAGCAGTTATCATGATCACTGCAATATCAGGATATTTTTTGTTGACCATTTCCAGGAGTTTTATCCCATCCATCTCGGGCATGACCATATCCGATATCAGAATATCAGGTTCATTTTCGGCAATAATAGGCATAGCCTCAATGCCGTTTCGAGCTGTAAATGTTTCGTAACCGTGCTTCAGAAACAGTTCTTCCATGAGGTCCAACGCATCCATTTCATCATCGACAATCAAAATACTTGTTTTCAAGTGGTTGCTCCTCACTTTATCGCTTGTAGTTGTCTTTTATTGGTCTATTGCCCAATTATTTGAGATGATTGACTTTCAAATAAAGGGAAACGAATTCTGATTAATGTCTGAGAATCATTCTGTACCAGGGTCTCAATTTTTGCACCATAGTTATTGAAAATGGTATGCATAATAACCATACCCAGGCCTAATAGACCGTTTAATTCCATATCGATTGACTGGTAGGGTTCAAACAATTTATCAAGACTTACCTTCTTCTCCGGAATTATAAAATGAAATTCATACCATTTTGACCCGGAGGAATGTGGAGTTGCTTTTCCACTTATTTCCAGCTTCTTTCCGCTGGGAGTCAAATCGATCAGCGAATCAAATAGATACCGGAAGGCATCCAAAAATTGAACCTGGTTCCCTTCAACCAAAAATCCATTACTCTGGAGATGACAATCGATCTGGATTTTTTTCTCGCTAAACAAAGATTTCTTCTCTGATAAAATAGTTTCAAAAATCTTGGAAATATTGCATTTTTCCGGGATGGAATCTTCCCGGCTGAAATTGAATTTTTCTAGTAATTTGGTAATATTTAATATTCGATCAATCTGTCTATGGATGCTCTTAAAAGCATTCTTGAAATTCTGGTCTATTACTTCATCCTGCAGTAGCTGCAGACGACCATACATAATGTTGATGGGATTTCTGATTTCATGGCTCAATGAATTTGCCAGATGCACTATAGTTGACAATTTTTCCTTGCGAACGATTCTACTGAAAACTTCGTCATTTACCAACGGATTCGTCAAATTAATTATCAATCCGTCACTTTGTCCGGCTTTACCATAAAGCAAGTCGGCATTGAGATGGGCATCGAATGATTTCTCCATATTAGCTCTGATGGTGACGCGATAACCAGAAACTGGTTTTCCCTGAATCAATTGTTGATGAATGTGAGTAAGTATTTTATATCCATCTTCAATATATTCTTGCAAGGATTGTTGACCGGATATTTCCAGTGAAAGGTTGAATAGCTCACGGGCAGAGCGATTGCCGTACTGGATACGATGTTCCAAATCGGTCACAATAATGGCTTCGCTGGTAGAATTGAGCAGATTTTCATAGAATTGCCGGTTGTGTTGAATCTCTAAGAATAAGGCGCGGTTCTCAGATTTTAGGATTAAGGTTTTTTCCGCCTGTCGTAATATTGCATGTAACTGATCATCGGAAAATGGCTTGACCAGATAGGCATTTATTCCCTCATTTAATGCGGTAATTGCATTCTCTAAAGTGGCATTGCCAGTAATAATGATGGTATAAACCTCGCTATTTTTTTTCCGTAACCGGCGAAAGAGATCGATACCGTTTCCATCCGGAAGTGAAATATCCAGAATGGCAATGTCATAAAAATAGTGGTCGATCATGAATGCACCTTCCGTAAAATTCTGGGCAGTTTGCACCTGCAGGCCATATTTACTCAGCTGTTTTTCTAGATTTAAGGTGATCTCAGGCTGATCATCAACCACAATGGTTTTAAAGGTGTTCATCATCAGCTCTCATTGTCCTGCAATAATATTCTGCAGCAATATTTTATTGTCTAAAAAATATATTAACCGCTTTAGCACCTGTTGTTGGCCTAACAAATCCATGACCTCAAACAAACCAGGGCTGGCGGTTCGACCGGTCAAAACCAGACGCAAAGGATGGATAATTTTTCCAGCCGGAACATTTTTACTCTCTCCACTCTGACGAATCAGTATTTCGATTGATTCAGCTGTAAAAGGATTGCATGCTTCCAATTGGATCCTGATTTCATCCAACAATTTCCAGGATTCTTCATTTACAAAATATTTATGTAATCCTTTATGATCGAACTGATCCGGCGCTTCGAAAAAATATCTGGCCAATTCAACAAAGTCATTTAAAAACATTGCACGAGGTTTTAATAAATTAATGAGAGACAGCAGCCATTCTTTCCGAGACCGGGAGCTTTCTTCGCTTAACCAACCGGCTTTTATCCACAAGGAGGTAATCGCAGAAAACAAAACATCCGGACTGCTGTTAATTAGATATTGCTGATTCATCCAGGCTAATTTTTTTTCGTCAAATACTGCGCTTTTCTTGGAAACATCCTGAAGATTAAAAGAATGCAGGATTTCATCCGGTGATAGAATTTCCCGATTGTCCGGTGGTGACCAACCTAACAAGGCTAAAAAATTAAAAAGCGCGCCAGGCAGGATACCCAGTTCTTGATAGTCTTCGATTGCCGCAGCTCCATGTCTCTTGCTTAGACGTTTTTTGTCGGGACCCAGAATGAGGGGGACATGTGAAAATTTTGGAATTTCCCATTCTAAAGCCTGATATAGTAAAATTTGTTTAGGGGTATTGGAAATATGATCGTCTCCGCGAATAATCCAATTAACTCCCATATCGTGATCATCAACCACTACTGCCAGTTGGTAAATGGGATTTTGATCAGAACGGAGAATGATGAAATCTTCTATCTCATCATTATGTATGGTAATTTTTCCATGGATGGTATCTTCCCAGCTGGTGTTTCCCTCGGGCACCTTAAATCTCAGAGAGTATGTCAGACCATTGACAAGATTTTCTTGAATTTGTCCGGCAGATAATTTCTGACAGTATTTATTATAACGATAATTTTCGCGGTGAACTTCAAGTTCTTTGGTGGTACAAAAACAACGATAAGCCCAGCCCCTTTCTAACAAAATTGCAGCAATTTGCTGGTGACGTTGACTATTCGCACCCTGAAAAACAACATCGCCTTCCCATCCTAATCCCAACCATTTCAAGCCATTAAAAATTTTCTGAACCATATCTGAATCGGATCTCTTCAGATCTGTATCTTCAATCCTTAATCGAAAGGTACCCTGCTCTTTTTTGGCGTGTAAATAATTAAATAATGCAGTGCGGGCACCGCCCACGTGGAGAAATCCGGTCGGACTGGGAGCAAAACGGGTGACTACCTTGACATTCATACATTTTTCTTTCTGCTGGTCGGAATTATTGTTTATACGATGTCTATTTTTCCGACAATATATACAATATCGACACTTTTTAAAAAAACTTTTGAAATAGTTTAAAATTATTTTATCTAATTTATCTTATGAAGGCCTGAGATTAAATAATATAATAAATTGCTTTACTTATTGTATATTAAGGGCTTAGTTCAGGAGTAATATCTCCGCTATAATTTTTAAACTTAAGTTCAGTTAGGGAAGGAAAGGAATTAACAGGCAGATTTTACCAATGTCTGATAAATGATCAGTAAAAATCAGATCTTGGCAGGAATAAAGACAGAATGTTGAAAATATGATCAATACCGATGCTGCTTAACTACTCAGATTGATTAATCCTGTTATTTCTAAAGTAAAATACTCTCCAGATCCAATCAGATTCTGTTCCGGAATGAAAAGCGGCCGGATTATTAATTGGGAATTCTTTTTGAGTGATCAGAATAGAAACCATCACAACAATTGGCATTAGTATAATTTTTTTTTATTGAAATCTTATTTCCCCAAAATAATGTTACTTTTGATTGTGAATGACTCAGATGCATCTGCTATTTTAACAGGTTTGGTAATTAACTTTTAGGATCAGAATATTTATTTGATGCAAATTGGAAAAATTAGTAGGGAGGATATCATTTTTGAATAACAGAATTTCTGACAATCAAATTATGAATCACGATTGGTTTTTCTGGTCCAGTTCCATGTAAAAGTTAGTTTAAAATTTAAATTGGTTTTTGCCCTGTTATAAGAAGAAAGATAATTTCGAATTGCTTGCTTTTCGGAACATCATTCCGCTAATTATATAGAGAAAATTAAGACAGGAGTGGAGTTGCATAGCAATTATTTTGGTTTATTGTTAATTTTATTAATATTTTTTCTTGGCTGTAACAAAAGAGTAAACTCACCAACTGATGGAACAATTCCCGATTCACTCCGCATTGATCTTCCCCGATTCGGATCGGACATTACTTTTGAGGCTATCAGCTGGAATATCCAGAATTTTCCGAGGTTAGGTGATCAAACCATTCAGGATGTTGCTGAGATCGTGCTCGATCTGGATGCGGATCTTTTTGGAATGGAGGAGATTGAGGACACCAGCAGTTTTCGCAGTTTATTAGCGTTTTTGCCAGAGTATGATGGGATTTATTCCGATGATCTGTATTCAGGAGGAGAGTATCAAAAAACAGCCGTCATTTTCAAAAAAGAAATGATAACCATTTCCAATAAAACGATGTTATTCAGCGAAGACAGTTACAGTTTTCCTCGCCCGCCGCTACAGGTATATGTCCAGGCCTTTCATAATCAAAAGTACTTTAATTTCACTTTGATCGTTTTGCATCTTAAGGCATCTGGTGGTGAAGAAAATGAAGCCCGCCGGCGTTCAGCCTGTGAGAAATTGAAAAATTATCTGGATCTTGAAATCATTAATTCATCTGATCAGGACTACATGGTAATGGGGGACTGGAATGATGAATTAAGTGATCCACGGGTTAATAATGTATTTCAGGTCTTTTTGGATGATCCCCTAAATTACTCTTTTCTCACCCAGAGCTTGCTGAATGATCCAGTAGCTAATGCCACTTATATTGGTTCGTTTAATAGTATTATTGACCATGTTTTGATCTCCGAAGATCTGCAGCATGAATATTTAAATGGATATACGCAGGTTATAAAAGTCGATCAGGTTTTTTCTGCTTATACTTACGAAGTTTCTGACCACCGGCCAGTGGCAGTTAAATTTTTTGTATTTTAAATGTTCCTAAAGGGATTAAAAATTGAATAAAAATATATAATACCATTTTTAAATTTTTTTTAGGTACTCAACATACCGATTTTTCATTTTAAAATCAAAAGGAGCAAAAATATGTCTGATCTGCAAAAAAGTCTGGAAGCTTTGAATCTGGCCCTGAGAACAGAAGAAGAGGGATACAAACTATATAAATCCGGCGCCGAGCAATCAAAAAATGAATTTGTAAAATCAATTTTTCAGCAACTATTAAAAGATGAACTCATGCACATAAGTTTGATTAAACGGTTTTACGCTGAATTGAACCAGTCCGGAAGCTGGCTAAAAATGTCTGCTGAGGATAAGAATTATAAGGGGATAAAGGGAGAAATCAAGACCATCTTTAGTCAAGCCCTGGAAAAAGTCAAATCCGGAAAAGAAACCATTACTGATACTGATCTCAAAGTGTATCAAAAAGCGATCGATTTTGAAAAAAATGGCGTAAGAATGTACTCTCAATTATATCAGGAGACTACTGACTCTAAAGCCCAGAAATTTTATGCTTTCCTCAGGGATATGGAACAGGAACATGCAGATATTCTGGATAATACCTATCAATATCTAAAAGATCCGAATTCCTGGTACATGCAAAAAGAAGGGTGGACCCTGGATTATTGATTTTTTTGACAGATGTCCAGCTTAACAGCTGTACCATTCTGCCGGTATTAATAAAGTCGGAACCTGGTTCACTCTTTTTCTAATCTGATTGATCTTTATGTTTGTCTGCCCATAAAATTAATCCGGATTCAAGTAAAGCTGCCAGAATTAATAGAGAGAACACATACTTTAAGTAGAGAGGGATTAAGTTCTGAAACGTCTCTATGGTCAGGGGGAGATTTTTAGTAGTTACCAGGAGCAGGGACAACCGGATGCCCATTCCGAAACTGATCCAGGTGGCGGGGAATTCTAACCAGGCCACCGGGTTGACCAAAAGATGCCAGATACCCTGCCAACCCATTAGATCGTACCCAATTACTGCAACATGAAAACCAGTGAGGAATACTGCCAGAAATGGTAACAGGATAAAAAATCCTGAACAGAATCCGCTGAAAAGAGAGATATTATTCAAAATGAGTATAATAAAAAAAATGAGTATAAATCCCCAGCGAACTGAAAAATATTTTTCCATTAATCTGGCCACCCAGCGGGGGTAAATTAGCAGCCAATCGATTTTTTTCTCAACGATGGTTGGTGCCAGATATATACCGGTAATGAAGAGCATGGCAGCGCAAAATATATAGGCGAAGTGAACTTGTTCCAGCAGATCTGTAAACATATGGCTCCAATTTCAAAACCTTCAAAATAATAATGAAAGGATGGCTGAATCGCAAATAACCTTTTAAATAACCAGGTATTATACATTCTGAGAAAAGGCTTTTTTATATATTGCCGGTGATATTGAAATTGTACTTTGAGGTAGGCACATGAAAAGGCGTTTCAGCAGTCAATTTCTGGGGATGAATTCCGCTATAGTGTATCATGAACAATCAGGCTATTTGATAGATCCCGGAGTTTTTCCTCCGGAGTTGCAGCGAATCCGTGACTTTATAAAAGCAGAAAATATTTCAAAAATTAGTTTGTTATTGACTCATACTCATGGCGACCATATTTCCGGATGGAAAGCATTCAGTGAATTCCCGCTCTATGTACATCGCTGCCTAGAGAAAAAATCGAACCAGGTGCGAATGAATGATGTCAGATATCTGCAGGGTATGTATCGAAAGCAGGGATATGATAATTTTGAACTTCTGGTTTTCCCGGAGCAGGCGATGCTGGTAGATGATGGAAAATTTCTCATTGTGGAACCGTACTCGTTTGCGTTCTTTCATGTTCCCGGTCATTCCGGGGATATGACAGCCATTATTATTCCAGAAGAAAAACTGATGCTGTCGGGTGATATGCTCGTTCAATCTCCGGTACCCTTCATTCTTCATTCTATCAGACAATATTGGAACAGCCTGAAACGTTTAAGACAGCTGGTATTTCAATATGAAATCGACTGTCTTATTCCCGGTCATGGAAAACCAGCCAAGGATCAAAGTGAGATTATCTCCCGGATTGAAAATGAACAAAGATATGTAAAAGAACTGGTCCTGACAGGGAAAAATTTTCTTGCCCAGGGATTAGATGATATAAATTTTAA
>MESS01000012.1:4742-8316 GCA_001771055.1 Caldithrix sp. RBG_13_44_9 | reverse complement strand
CACATTTTTCCAAATGGGCGCAATTTCATGCCCATCAATCCAATGTTCAGACCTTTATGCGCGAATACCTGGATTTAGGTATTGACGATATTTCCGATGATAAAATTTAATTTTTGAATAGAGCTGGTTAGAACATTTACCAAAAAGAATAGTTTCAAGAATAAATTTACAGGAGATAAAAATGAGGATGGATGTCTTATGCTTTTTGTTCTTGATGACTGAGCTTTCTGCTCAAAATATCACTCCCGAAAGAATATTGGAGCTGGCGAAAAACAGAGAAGAGGTACACAAGGTTGAAGCTGAGAGTTTTGCGAAATCGTTCTCCTTTTTTCAAAAAACCATGCTACCCGATTCTTCGGATTATGATCAGCTTTACTACGATCTGAATTTCGTTATAACCTATAGTCCGCAGAATTTTGAAGGAACTGTGATTGGCAGGTTTCGCAGCAACGTGAATGGTCTAAACCAGATAAAACTCAATTTTGATTCCCGAGAAGACTACCCGCCCTACTGGTTAGATTTCAGTGTAAGCGGGAATGTCAGCAGTTATACTCATTCAGATTGGGTATTAAGAGTTCAGCTTGATCAGACCTATAATACCGGAGATACTTTTTCTGTTATCGTGCATTATTCCGGAGTTCCCAGGGCCAGCGGTTTGGCCGGATTCATGTTTTCTGGCGGTGTTTTTACTTTAAGTGAACCTTATGCGGCACAAACCTGGTGGCCTTGTAAAGATGATCCGGCAGATAAAATTGATTCAGTCAGGATCTCAGTAACTGCTCCAGCTAATATGCTGGTCGCATCTAACGGTCTGCTGGTAGAACAAATCGTAAATCCAAATAATTCAAAAACCTTTGTCTGGAAGGAACGATATCCTATTACCACCTATCTGGTATCTTTGGCAGTTGATGCTTATAGTGCCTTCAGTGACTCCTTCGAATATTCACCCGGTAATTTTATGCCTATTGAATATTATGTCTATCCATCGCAATTGACAACTGCCCAGGCTGCTTTTAGCAAAATACCGGACATGCTGGATTCTTTCAGCCGTTTGTTTGGCATGTATCCATTTGTCGAAGAAAAATATGGTCATGCTGTTTTCCCCTGGGGTGGTGCCATGGAACACCAGACCTGTACCAGTATCGGAGGCGTCAGTACAAGTTGGGAATCCACCTATGCCCATGAATTGGCCCATCAATGGTATGGAGATCTGGTAACCTGCCGGGACTGGCACCATATCTGGCTGAATGAAGGTTTTGCCACCTATTGTGAAGCGCTGTGGATTGAGGATTATTACGGAGATGCTGCTTTTCATAGCTATGTAAATAGTTCCCTCTCTAATTCTAATTTTACTGGTTCATTTGTTCCGCCAGTTTATCGCCATGATATTACTGATCCCTGGTCCATTTTTTCCTGGACTGTATACATCAAAGGAATGTGGGTCCTTCATATGCTGCGGCATGTGGTAGGAGATCCGATTTTTTTTCAGATCATGCATGATTACCCAAATGATCCAGCTTTTGCCTTCAAGACTGCTACTACCGAGCAGTTTCGTGATTTCTGTGAAACCAGCAGCGGTATGGAATTGGATTGGTTTTTTCAGCAGTGGATTTATGAAAGTTATTATCCAGTGTATTATTGGGGATATTCTCATTATCAACAAGGGGGACAGGACTATTTATATCTGGTGATTCAACAAAGGCAAAATCTAAGTGGTTATCAGCATCTTTACAAAATGCCAATTGACATTATTGTGCAGTATTCTGATTTAACACGGGACACGCTGGTAGTCTGGAATTCCCTGCTATCTCAGACTTATGATATTCCTGTGAGTGGAAGCCCTCAATCGGTGACATTTGATCCGGAAAACTGGATTTTAAAAAAGGCCTCGCTCATTCCGGTAACGAAACTGGATCAACCGTTAGATTTAACCAGCAGTTTCAATTTATATCAAAATTTTCCCAATCCTTTCAATGGGACAACCCGGATTCCATTCAGTCTGGATACCAGCGGTTACATCAAACTGGAGATTTATGATATCACCGGACAAAAAGTTCGCACCCTGGTGGATGGATATCTTAATTACGGAAGAATTATTTCGTGGGATGGGAAGGATGATCAGGACCGGGCGGTAGCCAGCGGTATTTATATCTATCGTATTCAATATCAGGAACGATACTTATCAAGAAAAATGTTACTGGTTCAGTAATTTTAATTTCTATGAGAAAATAGAAAAATTGAAAGGACTCTGATATCCAACAAGTTTCTAGCGAGAATATTACTGGAAAGATAGACTGGACAGGATCAAATTTTTCTATAAGAAATTATTTTCCAGTTGGGAGGGATTGAAGGATAGATAGCTGTCTCGGAAACGTTTGATCCCAAGGATGAAAATTCTGAGAACTGACAGCATACAGATTCCGACAAAAATTTATCTTACTTATTTCAGTGTCTGAACTATTCATTTGAGTTGTAACTTCGCCGATTCTTTTATCGTATTTTTGTCTGTTTTTCCTTGGAATGTGATCTATAATGAAGAAAATAATAGCCTTCTTCTTCATCATTCTTTTTTCTATGCTATCTGCTCAGGAAAATCTTCCTGCAAGACGAGTTTATACTGCCATAAAAACCAATCCAAATCCACCGATTATTGACGGCAAAGCGGATGATCCGGTATGGAATATTGCCAGCTGTGGAGACAATTTTGTTCAATTTGAGCCGAAGGAAGGAGCCGCGCCCTATCAAAAAACTGATTTTCGAATTTGCTATGATGATAAGAATTTATTTGTCCTGATTCAGGCATATGACACTGAACCGGAAAAAATTATTCCTCTAATGGCAAGGCGAGATGAGATAGATCAATCAGATGCAGTCGGGATTTTCCTGGACAGTTATTTTGACCGCCGGACATCCTTTGAATTTACGGTGAATGTAACTGGAGTAAAATTTGATGCAGTAACCTCAAACGATGATCGATCTAATCTTGATAAAAGTTGGGATCCGGTATGGGATGTGGCCACCTCTATCAATGACTCCGGCTGGATAGCGGAAATGCGAATCCCATTCAATCAACTTCGCTTTGCTGTACAAAATGAGCAAACCTGGGGATTAGAAGTTTTTCGCTATATTCATCGTGTAGAAGAAGCATCAGTCTGGCAATTTATACCACGAAGTGCTTCAGGATTTGTATCAAATTTTGGTTTACTGAATGGCATGCAGAATATTCCGGTGCCCAAAAGAGTGGAAATTTTACCTTATGCAGTATCGAGATATGAGACATATGAACCAGAGGAGGGAAACCCTTTTTCTCCTGGCAGGGATGGATCCATAACCGGGGGAATGGATGGTAAAATTGGTCTCTCCAGTGATGTCACAGCTGATTTTACCATTAATCCAGATTTCGGACAGGTGGAAGCAGATCCATCAGAGGTTAATCTAACTGCCTATGAAACTTTTTTTGAGGAGAAACGCCCGTTTTTTATCGAGGGGAAAAATATCTTTCAATATGCTTTGGGTATTGGTGATGGAGATTTTGCCCGGGAAACGTTGTTCTATTCCCGTCGAATTGGGAGAA
>MESS01000012.1:0-4729 GCA_001771055.1 Caldithrix sp. RBG_13_44_9 | reverse complement strand
ACCGGAATTGGATGATATGGAATATATCGATACTCCTCAACAGACCTCTATCCTGGGAGCGGCCAAGATCAGCGGTAAAACTTCCCGGGGCTGGTCGCTGGGTATCCTTGATGCCGTGACTGCCGAAGAAAGTGCACAGCTTGATTCACTGGGAGTCAGAAGAAAAGTAACCGTTGAACCTTTCACGAATTATTTCATTGGCCGGCTGCAGAAAGATTTCAATGCGGGCAATACTTCTTTTGGCGCTATGGCTACGGCCACCAATCGCAATATTAATCAGACCTATTTAAATTATATCAACCGATCAGCCTACACGGGAGGGATTGATTTTACCCATCAGTGGATCAATAAAACTTATTTTACTGAGCTAAAACTGGCCTTCAGTCATATCCAGGGACATCAGGATGCGATTCTGGAAGCACAGACTTCTTCAGCCCGTTATTTTCAACGTCCTGATGCGGACTATTTGACCCTGGATTCAAACCGAACCAGTATGAATGGGCATGGGGGATCAATCAATATTGGAAAACAGGGCAATGGCAAATTACGCTATATAGCCGGAGGAATCTGGCGCTCTCCTGGATTGGAATTAAATGATGTTGGGTACCTGCAAAAAGCCGACCAGGCGATGCAGTACATCTGGATCGGTTATCAGATTGTGAATCCAACCTGGATATTTCGCCAATTTAATATCAATGTTAATCAATGGAATGGGTGGAATTTTGGAGCTGAGAAACTCATCACCGGAGGAAATATAAATGGAGGGGGGCAATTTAAGAATTATTATGGACTCTACCTGGGGATCAACCGGGAAAATGCGGGTCTAACTACTTCATATCTGCGGGGCGGGCCAGCTGCTCGCTATGAAGGCGGGTGGAATAATTGGTTTCAGATCTACAGTGACTCCCGTAATAAATGGCAAATCCAAATGAGGGGGAATAACTTTATCGGTGATGATAAGATTTCTTATTACTATCGTTTCAGCCTGGGTATCTTCCTTAAACCGGCCAGTCGCTTCAACATCTCTTTCAATCCTTTTTATATGTTCAATCGGGAGAATTTACAATATGTGGATACCGCAGAGAATAATGGGGAAGACCGTTACATACTGGCAAAGTTGGATCAGAAAACCGTTGGACTGGTATTTCGATTAAATTATAGCATTTCGCCAGAGCTCAGCATCCAATACTATGGACAGCCTTTTATCTCTGCCGGGGCTTACAGCGAGTATAAGCGGGTCACCGAACCGAGAGCACAAAATTATAATGAGAGGTTCCATCCATTCACTCCGGATGAAATTACCGCTGATGATGAGAATGAATTATATCTTATTGATGAAGATCAGGGTGGAGCAACAGACTACGTCATAGAATATCCCGATTTTAATTTTAAACAGTTCCGTTCTAATCTGGTGATTCGCTGGGAGTACCGGCCAGGATCGCTGCTTTACCTGGTATGGTCGCAGGATGTAACGGCTGAGGACGAATATAGAGATTTTTCCTTAAAACGGGATATCCGGGATTTGTTCAAAGTAACACCTGATAATGTATACCTGATAAAATTGAATTACTGGTTCTCGTTATAAAAAGTCAATCCTGTATATTGGTGCCTGTCACGTGAGGGTGGGATGACAATGATAAATCCATTCAAGATTTATTGCTGCTAGTCGGAGTTCTTCCGTAAGTGAGGCACGGTTTTGCTGAATAATATCGCTTGAATTTCTGAAGAGATACTCAGAGCGATTTCATTTTCGGTTGAACCGCCCAGGTCTATACCTATCGGTGTGAACAAATTGGTAAGGTTCAGTTGACTGCCCAGATCATTTAACAGCTGTTTTTTTAACTGCTCAGCCTTGGAGCGGGATGCAATAACTCCCACATATTTCACTGGAAGCTGTCGCTGATAAATATTTTTCAAAATTTCATAGTCGTATTGATGACCGTGGGTAATAATGACGATGAATGAATTAACGTGAGGTTCAAATTTTTTAGAAAATTCTAAATAGTTATCGAAAATGCATTGGTGAGCATAAGGGTTTATTTCAGAATTAGCGTATTCCTGCCGGTTATCGATCAGTATTATCTGGAATTTCAATTTGGCCAGGAAATAAGAGAGGGCCTGCCCTACATGACCTCCTCCGAAAATATAGACTGCCGGCAAGACTTGATGGACCTCAAAATAAATCCAAACCCGACCCTGACACATCATGGGAATTACCAGACTATTTTCAGCCGTCCTGCTGGCAGCCGGTTTATCACTTAAGATATATTCTTGTGAACCAGACATACTATTTTTTAGGCGTGCTTCACATTCTTTGATGACCTGCTGTTCTAAAGCACCGCCGCCAACTGTACCTGTTGTTTTATTGTCCGGTTCAAATAACAGTTTAAAACCAACTTTTCCCGGAACGGAACCCTCGGCCTTAACAATAGTGGCCAGGACAAAAGGTTTATTCTCATGATTTAGTTTACTGATCTGAGCATGAATATCCATTGAAGTTATTCTCCCGGCTGAAGGTCTGATGGAGAGTTAAAATTCTGTAAAATCTGTGGATAAGGGCAGTCCCACATCTTCTTCTTTATTCCAGGATTTCGGGAGATCTGGTATAATGAACCGGAGGGGTTTTCTCGCAGTATCACCGGGAAAAGAGATTGATGGAGAAGGAGAGGATGGGCTTTGCGTTGTTGATAGCAGGGTTGGATCCAGTTAAAATCGGTTGAAATTTGCTGGGTGAAGGCGTCATAAAAAGATCCCGGGATATGAGGCTGGTCTACAAAATGATAGAGGATCCAATCCGCTTTCTGACAGAAAGCTAATCCCGCTTGAAGAGATGAGAACATTCCCTTGTCATAATCGGGATGATATATATAATGCACGATATCTTTCAAAGAAAACCATTCTTTTTCTGACAGATGACCACTATCGAAAAAGCCCGCAGCTGGCTGCCGGTTAAGCCATTCAGCAAGTACTTCCTCAATGTCTTCCGTTCGATAACCAGTTACGACATGTACTTTTTCACAGTGGCGATAGAGTTTGAGAATAATATTGAGGAGAAAGGGCAATCCATTAAATTTCATCAGCGGTTTAAAATCATTCATCCGGCTGGAATAGCCGGCGCTGATGATTAGGGCTTCAATTTTCATATCACTTCTATTCAGAATTTTAGATTGATAGTGATCTGTATGTATGTAATTTTTTATGATAAAGTAGTGAAAATCAATAAGATTGTCAATGTGATATTCTCAAGGCAGTGCTTAAGAATACTCAAAATTCGGTCTATGATTTTACTAAATATTTTCCTATCTTTTACAAAAAGTAGAACATGAAAAATTTATATAAGAATACTCAAATTTTTCGCTGTATCCATGAATCCCACCAGAATTTTAAACATAAAATTTCGGTGTATCATATTCTGAAGGAAAAAGCCTGTTATCCGCATGGTTGTATCTATTTCTGCTGGCGCTGTAAACAATTAAATAAGAAAAAAGTATGTCATCGCGGATATTCCCATGTAGGAAGAAAATGTTTTGGCTGCCGTGATTTTTATGAGGAGAAAATTCATAACTATCCTGAGCTTCAGATAGCAGAAGATGAATTTCGGAAATTCAGGAGTGAGTATGAACTGTTCGAAGAGTGGATTGAGGAACGCCAGCATAAACCGGTAGAATTTTCAAGCCGGATTAATAACATCAAGCCACACTTCATTAAAAAGGAATATCCGAAAACTCAGTTCCTCTCATTTAAAGGTTTTATCCTGGTTTTTAAAGATATTTTTATCGACCGGTGGCATTTTGAAGACTCAGTTTACGGTTTGATTTCTGCTGATCATTTAAAACGATTGAATATTGGTACTGATTCAGAAATAGAAGGACAGGCCTATCTGAAGGTTGATCAGGGGCGATTAATCTTATCCCGATTTAGAGGGCTTGAAATTCTGCAAACTGGAGCCCCTCTGGTCTGGGATGAAGCGGCAACTCAACTGGCCCGGAAAACCGCCACTGAATTTTCTGTACAATCGGAGGGTTGCCTGCAATGTCCTTACGGAGCCTTGTTGGATGTGGAATATTATAAAGATCACCACTCCCATTCTCGGAGAAAACTTTTTTGCCTTAAAGGAATGGCTGATTTCAGGAACTGTTATGTGCGGGCAGATTATTGCGGTTTAGATCGCGAGGCTGATGATCTGCCGCAGGATAAATGCAAATTCGAGCCGGAAATTAATATTTATTCCGGTTTTTAAGGAAATTTTTAGCTCATCACCGGCGTGAAGGAAAGCATTTCAATATTGTTGATTAATGTCCACACCTCCCGGAGTTTTTACCACTAATCGTTCCCAATTCGGTTGGTGTAGTTCACGGCTGTAAGTTGAGTGAAGGAGATCGAATTCACCAAATCCGGTCAGGTCTGCAAAAACAAATATTACCCCTCCTTCCAGCTGCTGATATTGCCATATCTCATGTGGTTTTTTGTCTATTTCCATGTAATATCGTTGTATCTCATTAGGAACACCATAAGTCAACAGCACTCTACCCCGGTCGGTTTTCCAGCCGTCTTTACGCATTACCCCATAATTTTTGTTGGCATAATCCACCAATTCCATATACTGTTTTCTAAATTCATTGAGCTCGGTTTGCGGATCCGGGTCAAATTTTTTCCAAAATTTTACCAGAAAGGACCGTTTTCCCTCCTGATCAAGATTTTTAAATATCTTACGTTCTTCTTTGGTGGA